>JBGZFC010000121.1:0-20518 GCA_041846575.1 Bacteroidota bacterium | reverse complement strand
CTTCGTTCAGAATTCGCAGAATCGCCCTTAGGCAATGACAAAAACGAACGAATGTTGGGCTTTTGAGACAGCCCCTACTAAAAAATAGTATGGATTGAAAATTTATTTTTATCTTAGCACTTTTGAATATTTTTTATCGGACAATAGTGATTATAGTTATTCATTGCTGTCCGATAAACGCAGCAAACTGATTGATAATCAACAAAATTTAGTATGACAAGCTCCTATGTTAGAAGCACAAATACAACAATCTGAAATTCAAATAGTTGCAAGGCAGTCTTGGTTTTTTATCGGACAATAATAATAGTTATTAAGTTAGAATATGAAAAAGGTTGCTTTTACAATATTCATAATAATATTGGTTTTTAATACAGATTTGAAGTCTCAAATAAATTATCAAAGATTTCACAAGAAAATAATGTCAACTTATAAAAAAACAGTTAGTAGCGAAAGTGAATTGGATTTGTTGAATAAGGCTATTGAGAATAAAAAGAAATAGCATTATTCGGTGAATAACAATATCCATCGGAAATTTGCACATTGCCCGAATGTTGCGAAGATTATGAGTTTATTACATTATACAGAGTAAATTTCAAAAAAAAATAGAACCTTCAAAAAAGAAGAAACTAAAACGATATGACTTTTTTTAATTGTTTATCAAGCAAAAAATTATATCATTCCGAAACTTATGTGTTCTGTAAAGAAGGAGTATTCGTTGATTCACAAAGATAAAGCCAACTATTTCTCAATGATTTAGTTGGCTTTGTTGTATATCAATCTGATTATTGACTATCAGATAATTCTATTAGCTAAGTCCTTCAATTTCGCCATTGATAATATCAATTCGTTTAGCTTGAGGGTCAGCCGGAAGTCCGGGCATACGCATCATTTCGCCTGCGATGGCTACGATAAATTCAGAACCTTGATTGATAACCAAATCGTTGATTTTTAGTCTGAAATCTTTCGCTACTCCATACTCTTTCGGGTCAGCAGAGAATGAATATTGTGTTTTTGCGATACAAACAGGGAATTTTTCCAAGTCGGTGTTCACAATGCCTTTGAGCTTTTTAAGAGCTTTTTCGCCCAATACCACATCGCGTGCACCATAAATTGATTTTGCTATTTTGGTGATTTTGGTTTCGATATCGTCATTGTCGTCATAAGTAAACTTCAACTCTTTTGACGGATTATTTTCAATAGTTTCTACAACTGTTTTTGCAAGTTCTACAGCACCTTTTCCTCCTTCGGCAAAAGCTTTGTTGATTGCAAACGGCACGTTTTTCTTTTCACAAAACTCTTTTACTACATCAATTTCTTCCTGTGTGTCAAAATAGAAATGGTTGAATGCTACAACTACCGATTGTCCGAAGTTTGCAAGGTTATCGAGATGTTTTTCCAAGTTTTCCAACCCTTTGCGCAAACCTTGCATATCGGGTTTTTTAATATCTTGTTCAGGTGTGCCACCGTGCATTTTCAATCCTTGTACGGTAACAACAATAACTGTTAGTTTGGGGCGAAGACCGCTTTTGCGACACTTGATGTTGAAGAATTTTTCGGCACCTAAGTCAGCACCAAAACCTGCTTCCGTAATCACATAGTCGCCGTAAGTCATTGCCATTTTTGTTGCTAAAACCGAGTTACAACCGTGTGCAATGTTAGCAAAAGGTCCACCGTGCACAAAAGCAGCCGTGTTTTCGGTAGTTTGTACCAGATTGGGATTGATAGCATCTTTCATCAATACCGTGATAGCTCCCGCAATACCCAAATCTTTTACCGTGAATGGTTTGCCATCTATAGTGTAACCCAACAATATATTCTCTATGCGACGACGCAAATCGTTTTCATCTTCCGCCAAACATAGAATAGCCATTAATTCGGAAGCTGCGGTAATATCAAATCCTGCTTCTTGCGTAACGCCGTTTGCAGAACCGTTTAATCCGGTAACAATGTAGCGCAAACTACGGTCATTAACGTCTAAAACTCGTTTCCACAATACATCTTTCAAAGATTTTGGGCTTCCCTGATTGCGGTAGATATAATTATCGAGAAGTGCTGAAATAGTATTGTGTGCAGTTGTTACTGCGTGAAAGTCTCCCGTGAAGTGAAGGTTGATATTTTCCATAGGCAAAACTTGTGCATATCCTCCTCCGGCAGCACCTCCTTTCATACCGAAAACCGGACCGAGTGACGGTTCACGCAACGCTACAATGGCTTTTTTGCCAATTTCGTTCATTCCTAATGCCAAACCAATGGAGACGGTAGTTTTTCCAACCCCTGCTTTGGTAGGTGTAATAGCCGTAACAAGAATAAGATTGCTCTCTTTTATTTTATCTTTATCGAGTAGGCTTATAGGTGTTTTTGCCATGTATCTGCCAAAACTTTGAACATCGTCACGTGGAATACCGATGTTTTCGGCAATATCTTTTACCTTTTTAAGAGATGTTTCTCTTGCTATTTGAATGTCTGATTTCATTGTTGTAATTTTAAAATATGATTTTTTTTGATGTTGTTAAAATTGAAATATAATTATATGACAAACAAAACACATTCTTCTTGCTCCGTTTGTCGGAGTGAAGAAAGAACTGTTTTTATAAAATCTTGTCACTCGTTTTTATCTTTAAAAAATTTGCGATACACCCACCATGCACACAACACGCTGCCTAACGTGCCACCAATAGTGAGAAGAAATGCATCCCAACCTATATTAACAAAGTTATTTACTAATTGTTTGTTTCCGCCTACCGAAATGCCGAGAAAAAATAGCAAAATCATGATTACTAAGGTCAATAAGGTACCAATATGTTTCACGAGATTGGAGTTTCGTAAAAAATATCCTACAACAATACCAAGAATTATAAAGGCAAAAATTGATAACATGGCAAATTTTCTACAAAAATAGATGAAATAGACAAATATAAAAAATTAGAGAATATATTTTTGTGATTGGGGTCGTTTGTGTGTTCATAGTTTAAAGGTTAAAACACTTTTTTCGCACAACTTCCCATCAAAAAATCATTTGTCTTACATCTTATTTCTCGTGTCTAAAAAAATGTGCTTATCTTTGCAACAAAATTTATATGTGATTTGATGAATAGTTCTGAAAAATTCCCGATAATTGCCAAAACCATGGCAGAGTTGGAAGATGTGCTTGCCGAAGAGTTGATAGCTTTGGGTGCCGACGATGTGGAAATTGGTACACGTATGGTCTCTTTTACAGGCGATAAAGCTCTGATGTATAAAGCAAATTTGCATTGTCGCACAGCATTGCGAATACTCAAGCCGATATATAACTTTAAAGCCGAAAATGCCGATGAAGTGTATAATGAACTCAAAAACTTGAATTGGGAAGAATATCTTTCGTTAGATAAAACATTTGCGATAGATGCGGTTGTATTTTCGCATATTTTCCACCATTCAAAATTTGTGGCTTACAGGGTAAAAGATGCTATTGCCGATTGGTTTAACGAGCGATACGAAAAACGTCCGTCGGTAAGCGTAACAAATCCCGATATTGTGCTGAATATTCATGTTGCACACAATAAATGTACACTATCCCTCGATAGTTCGGGAGAGTCGTTGCACAAGCGTGGTTATCGTTTGGCACAAGGCGATGCACCGCTAAACGAGGTGTTGGCTGCAGGTATGATTTTGAAATCGGGCTGGCGTGGAGATTCGGCTTTTGTTGATCCAATGTGTGGTTCGGGAACATTACTTATAGAGGCTGCAATGATTGCATTGGGAATACCTCCGGGAATTCATCGCGAACATTTCGGTTTTGAGAACTGGAGCGATTTCGATGCGGAACTGTTTAGCGAAATTTACAACGATGAGAGCACATCGCGTGAATTTAATCACATGATTTACGGTTCTGATATATCGCCGAAAATGATTTCGATTGCAGAGAAAAATATAAAAACCGCGGGACTTAAAAATTATATCAATCTTTCCGTAAAATCGTTAAAACAGTACGAAGAGGCTCCTGCTTCAACAGGAATTTTGATGACAAATCCGCCTTATGGCGAGCGCCTTAAAGTGGAGGATTTGGAGCATTTGTACGGGATGATTGGCGAAAGATTAAAACATGTATTTATGGGTTATCGCGCTTTCGTTTTGAGCTATCGTAAGGAGTCTTTAGACAAAATAGGGTTGAGACCTTCTAATCGCTATTTTCTATATAATGGTGCATTGGAGTGTGAGATGCGTGAGTATGAAATCTTTGCCGGAAAACGTGACGACAATCCAATACCAACACGTCGTCGTCAGAACGAAGAACAAATGGAACGCAACTCGAGAGAAGGTTATCGTCGTTCGCGCCGTACCGAAGCCGTAAACGAAGAAACTTCCCCAAAAAAGTTTAGAAAAGAGCGAGATTTTGAAAAAGATAAAACTCAGCGTCGTGATTTTGCCAAGAAAAAAAGAGGTGACGACCGTCCATTTAAATCACAAGAACGCTCTTTCGATAACGACCGCAGAACACGAAGTGAACGTTCATTTGATGGTGAGCGTAAACCGCGTGAATTTAAAAGACGGGATGGCAAACAAAAATTGGGTGAACGTAGAGGAAGAGATTTCGATAAAAAAAGAGATAACGGTTTTGATAAACGAAAAGGCACTTCCGATAAACGAGCCGGCGATAAGAGAAATTTTAAAAGCAAGGGAGTAGAATAGATTAACTCTTTTCAAGCAGAGAGTTAATTTCTTTCTCACTCAATATTTTAGTGTTTGTCAATAGAAATCTTTTATCGAGAAAATTGCCATATTGGTTGCTCTCGTTTATTGCATCTCTAAGATTTGTCTGCACATCTTTATCTATTGGAAGCAACAGTAAGATAGTGAAATAGTTATCGTGTATATCAATTTTTTCAATCTCAATATCACTCTGTTCCAATTGAAATCGAAACTCTCGTTCCACAATCTCCTTTTGCAGTTTGGTAAACGGTTCTCGGTTGGAGGTCGTAAAAAGTGAGAAAAAACGCAACTTTCTATCCAGTCCGCCCAATCCCGAAGATACATATATCTGTTGTTGTCCCGACAAATCGGAACTCAAAACTATACGGCTACTAATCAGAGCCATAGAAGCCCAATTTCTAAGTTCAGGTTCCAAAGGACTGCTCTGATAAGTTTCAATAGAGCGATAGGCAGTTACATCGGGAATAGTTGCAAGCAGCGATAAACTTTGCTTCTTGCGTTCTACTGATGCATCTGACGAAAAGAGAACGTCAATCTCTTCATCACGTTCAAAAGGAGTGTTCTCAATTCTTAGCTTTTCGAAATATCTGAAATACTTCATCTGCTCTTCAATGGGAACAGAATCTTCCAACATGTGAAAAGACTCAATGCCTTGTGCATTAATGGTCTCTTTCAATTTTCTTAAAAGGTCGTAATTTTCGCTCATAGTACTACAAAGGTATGCAATTTTTCGTAACGAATATACTATAATCTGATTTTATAAATAGAATATTTCCTTAAATTTTATCAATTCGGTTAATAATTGCCCGAAAATGTATAAATTCGCACAATCATATAAAACAAAACATTCATTTTATGAAAATCAAGATAGTTAACAGATCGAATCATTCGTTGCCGGAATATGCTACGCCTTATTCCGCCGGAATGGATTTGCGTGCAAACATTACAGAACCTGTATTACTAAAGCCATTGGAAAGAGCATTGATTCCAACCGGTATTTACATACAGCTACCCGAAGGCTATGAAGCTCAAATTCGACCGAGAAGCGGATTGGCTGTTAAACACGGAATATCTATAGTAAACTCGCCGGGCACTATCGATGCCGATTACAGAGGTGAAATTGGTGTAATTCTTGTCAATCTATCTTCCGAAGATTTTGTAGTTAATAGCGGAGAGAGAATTTGTCAGATGGTTATTGCCAAGCATGAGAGAGTTGCATGGGAGCAGGTTGACAAATTGGATGAAAGCGAAAGAGGCGAAGGAGGTTTTGGGCATACAGGAAAAAAATAAAAATATGAAACAGAATAAAAATCGAAATATCTGTTTTGGCATTATTATACTTGCTCTGTTTCTGTTTCCGGACAGCTTGTTATCGCAAGTTCTTCCTAAAGAAACATGGCAAAAAGAAGAGACTATCCAACGAAAATCAGACTATTTTTTCTATGAAACCCTTATAGAAAAAGCCAAGGGTAACTATGCCGAAGCGTTCGATTATTTACAATATTGCAATGCCTTAGACTCTACCAATGCAACTGTTTTGGTGGAATTGGGAGCATATTACAGCTTCTTGGGCGATAATTCAAAGTCGTACGAGTATATGAAAAAAGCGGTTGAGTATTATCCCGAAAATTACGACTTTAATATAATCTATGCCAAAACTTGCAAAACACTCAATATGGATATGGAGGTTGTGAGTGTTTATGAAAAGATGATTAATAAATTTCCGGACAAAATAGAGTTATATTACGAACTTGCAGAAGCTTATTCAAATAGCGGCGAATTGGAAAAAGCCATCAATGTCTTAACAAAATTGGAGACTATAACCGGTGTTTCGGATGCTATTACCATGAACAAATTCAGGCTTTACAATATGATGGACAAGAGAGACAGAATCTTTAAAGAGATGAAACAACTTATCGCTGAGAATCCATCTGATGTAAGGTACTTGATGCTTATGGGCGACCTTTATTTGCAAGATGAACAATATGATAATGCTCTTACATACTTCAATAAGGTTAGGGAAATCGACCCCGATTATCCGACTCTTATAATAAGTATGATTAACTATTACGAGAAAACCAACAACAGGCAAGCAGCCGATATAGAGATATCGAAAGCTGTAAACAATCCCAAAATGGAGATAGAGATGAAGATGCAGCTTGTTACACGCTATATCGACATTTTGTTGGAAAACGAAAAAGATACGAAAAATGTAAATCCGTTTTTTCAATCTCTTTTTGACCAATATCCCAACTATTCTCAACTGAATTTGCTCTATGGAAATGTGCTTCTCATGCAATCGAATCCGAAAGAAGCCTATAAACAGTTTGATATATATGCTATTACAAATCCCACAAACCCTGTTGGTTATGAGCAGATGCTTCGCATAGCTTTGCCCGATAGTCTTAATCAGATTGTTGATATTACCGATAGGGCAATGAGAAATATTCCCGAAGCACCGCAGTTCTATTTCTATGCAGGTTTGGCTAAATTTATGCTTGAAGATTATGATGCGGCTCTTCAGATGTTTAAGAACGGAATCGAAAATGCGGTTTTCGATAATCCTTTTGTTGAGGCAGATTTCTATGGACAGATTGGCGATTTGTATTATCAGAAAAACGATAAAAAACAGGCTTTTGAAAATTACGATAAATCGTTGGCTCTTAATCCGCAAAACCTGCATATACTAAACAACTACAGCTATTATCTTTCTCTAGAAAACAAACAGTTGGAAAAGGCTGAACAGATGAGCGGTATCACCGTGAAAGCCGAACCTACAAATCCTACCTTTTTAGATACATACGGTTGGATTTTATTTAAGCAAGGTTCGTACGTGATGTCGAAAATTTATATTCAAAAAGCCATTGAATATAGCCAAGATGAGGCGTCGGCAGAAATTCACGAACATTATGGCGATGTTCTTGCCGTAACGGGAGAGATAGAAGAGGCGGTAAAGCAATGGATGAAAGCTAAAGAGCTTGGCAGTAAATCAAAAACATTAGACCAAAAAATAGAGAAAAAAGAGTACATCGAAAAATGAAACAGATAAGTAAAAAAATATATATTCTATTGCTTACTTGTGCAATGTTGTTCGCATTCTACAGCTGTAAAAGCAAGAAACAAGTTTTAGGTACAGACACACCTGTTGAAGAGAAAATAAATGTTCAACTTTTCTCTGATATTTTAAGCAATTCATTTGATTTCAACACATTATCATCTAAGCTAAATTTGAATGTCTCTTCGGGAAAGAGCTCAATAAGTTCAAAGGCAAATATTAGAATAATTAAAAACAGTACCATTCAGTTATCCATACAACCTCTGTTTGGTGTTGAAATGTTTAGAGTTCATATTACGCCCGATACGTTTATCTTGCTCGATCGCATGAATAAGCAATATGTACAGGAGTCTATTTCTGATTTGAAAAAGAAGTATCCTGTCGGATTCGATTTCGAGACGTTGCAGGCACTGTTTTCAAACCATATTTTTGTTTCGGGAAAGCAGAATATTGATATTTCCGATTTTAACCGTTTTCAAATTAAAAAGGCATCGAATACACACTATTTGCTGAAAGCTACAGACGAACTCTCGGATATAGATTACTCGTTTACAGTCGATGGAAACGATAGAGTTGGGTTTACGCACTTGGTAGAACCCGAAAAAAAATATTCTCTGCAGTGGCAATACTCCAATTTTGAGATGGTGCAAGATGAGTTGTTCCCGTCAAAAATGGATGTATCGGTTGAAACACCAAATCGAAAAATGGCTGTAGGTATCGATTTTTCCGATATAAAAAAAGATGAACAGTTTACATTATCAATGAATATCCCTGCCGGATACAGTAAAAGAAGATTTGACGAAGTATTAAGAATTTTAATCTCAATTTGATGAAAAAAATACTCAACATACTATTTATGTTGCTTTTAACATGTTCGGTAGTAGCGCAAACAAAGCAGATAGATAAACTTCAGAAACAGCAAAAAATATTGCGTGAAGAGATAACCAACACCAATAAGCTTTTTTTGAATGTGAAAAAGCATACAACTACAATTTTAGAGCGATTGAATCTGATAAACAAACAGATAGCTTCGCGAAAAGAGATGATTTCTCTGCAAGGACAGGAGATAGCGGCATTGGAAAGACAGCAAATTTTATTGGAAAAAGAGATTGAAAAACTTAATCAAGAGCTGAAACAGAAACAGGAAAAATATACCAGAGCCGTTAAAACTCTTCAACTTAAAAACCAAAGCGAGAATAATTTGTTTTTTGTTCTTTCGGGAAAATCGTTGGGCGAATCATTGCGAAGAATGCAATATTTGAAAAACTATTCGAAATGGCGAAAACGACAAGCCGAAGATATAAAAGCAAAAAACAGAGAACTGACTGCCAAAAAAGATGAATTGATAAAATCGAAAAACGAGAAGCAGAAAGCTTTGGCTTCCGTAGAGGCTGAACAAAAAAAGTTGCAGCAAGAGGAGAAGACTCGCAAACGTGAGATGGATGAGGCAAAAGGCAAACAGCAAGAGCTGCAAAAAGAGTTGCAGAAAAAGCAACAACAAGCACAAAAACTTGATGCTCAAATCGAGAAATTGATTGCTGAAGAGGTTGCCCGCTTAGAACGTGAAGCCGAAGTTCGTAGATTGGCTGCCGAAGCTGAAAAACGTAGAAAAGCGGAGGAGGCTGCCGCAAAAACTCGAAAAGCGGAGGAGGCACGAAAGAAATCCAAATCGAAACGTAAAGAGACCAAGAAAGATGTGGAACTTGCTCGTGCAGAGCCGTCAAAATCGTACGATGCAGCCAAACCGGCAATCGATGTGGAAAAATCTACCGTTTCGGATGCATCAATAACTCTGTCTAATAATTTTTCAGCAAATAAAGGTAAATTGCCTATGCCCGTGACAGGACCTTCAACTATAATTACACGATTTGGCGTAAACAAACACGAACAGTATAATATCACAACAAATAGCAATGGAGTGGATATTCAGGCTCAGAAAGGCGCTGATATACGTTCCATTTTCGACGGACAGGTGTCGAAAGTAATGTTTATTCCGGGTTCAAATACATGCGTTATTATAAGACATGGTGAGTATTTCTCATTTTACGCAAATATTTACGATATTTATGTAAAGCAGGGCGATAAAGTAAAAACCGGACAATATATCGGTAGAATCTATACTGACCCCGATACGGGACTCGCAAAAATGCACTTCCAATTGTGGCAGAAAAATACTAAGTTAAATCCATCTGTTTGGCTTAAACATTGATATATAGATGGAATGATAGATTAATTTGTTAATAAGCCAATGTGATTAGTAATTAGTAAGGAAAAAGGATTAAAATGTCATGTCCTGAAATAGGTTTACACTTAAAACAGGACAAATTATGACAAAAAACTAAGAGCATGATAAGAAAAAAGATATTGATATTATCTTGAAAATAAGTATTTAATAATATATTTATCAATCTTGCACACTAAAATTCTATAGTTTAAAATAGTATGTAAGTTTTGCTTCTATCGCTCTATGTGCCGAACGTGAGAATTTTTGTATATCGGTTTCTCGTTTATTATCGAAGATGTCGCCTAATCCGAAATAGTATCGTCCTTCCAAGTCGAAACTTCCTACAGTTGTATTCAGCTCCATCCCCAATCCGCCGATAAGTCCGTAATCGAATCGGTGTTCTATTTTTTTATATTGTGTTCCTTGCGAATTCAAATTGATAAAACCGGTGTTGCCATTTGCCTTATCTCCCAACAAAAAACTTACTTGCGGACCAAGATTAATAATAAAACGAGCTTTATTGCCGAAATAGATATGAGTCATTATGGGAATTTCGAGATAGCTCATAGTTCTTGAATAAGCCAAATTGCTGCCTTTAGGAAACTCTTCTTTCCATCCGCGTTGAGCGAAATTAAGCTCAAGAATCATCCCAAGATTTTTTTGCGATATATATTTTGCCGAAACTCCGGCGGTCATTCCTAAATTAATTTCTTGAAAAACGTTTGGAATAAAGTCTATCGACGAAATTATCGCACCACCGCTTGCACCGACAAATAGTTGGTTCTCAAAATCCTTTTGTTGTGCATTAATATTTGCGCAAACAATTAAGGATAAGAAAGAAACAAGGATTAATTTTCTCATAATCTGCTTTTGTTTATTTTATGTACAACACCATTCGTGTCGTAATGTATCAGATATAGACCTGTATTTATAAATCCGCCCCAATTATTTACACGCTCAAAATGGAATGCAAACTGTATTGTGTTTACGCTCACGCTTTGTATATTTTGCTCAAAATTAAGACCGTTTCGATGTAGAGCGGTCATAAAGAACAGACCAGTATCGTAGCCCAACATGCTGTACTTGGGATATGTGTTGATTAAATCGCGATTATACCATTTTTTGAAGTCGCTTAGAAATTTCTGCGATTCATAGTCGGATTCTTCGGTGTAAAAGGCAGAGTAGAAATATGTTCCCGTTTTTTTTAATCTGTTTGTTATCGCTGAACCGAATGTTTGCCACTCCGGATAACCGAACATTCTGATTGAATATTCGGGATTGCTCTGTTTTATTGAATTAATGGCATCGAGTAGTCGGCGTAAATCATTAGAGTTTCCTGATGTGGGAACAATCACGTTCTCTTTATTGCTTCGCATTGAGCCGATTAATGTTTCAGCAGATGCATCTGCTCCAAATGTTACCTCTTTTGCTATGTTTCCGCTTTTACGCAAATCAGATTTCAGTGCAGATATAAAATCAGTTTTTTCGGTTTTCTCCAGGTTTGCAATTATTACATTTTCATTTTTAAAGATATTCATAAAAGCATCAGCTGCTTTGGAGTACAGGTATGATTGTGGTGCATTTACCTGAAAAATAGAACTGTTATTTTGCACCAATTCATTTTTCGATGATAGCGGAATTACGTATTTGATGTTATTTTTTTGAGAAAATTTCGCCAAAATTGAGATTTGCTCTTCCGATATTCCCCCGATTATCAGATGCAGCTCTTTCATTTCTGTTGTACCTAAAAGGCTTTCGAGTTTGCGTGTATCGTTTTTCGTACCTATATCGAAAACAAAAAGTTCGATATTCGCGCCCATGCTTTTCATGCGATCAACTGCAATCAGAAATCCTTCGTAATACTCCTGTAAACGAAGATGTTGGTTATCTGTCTTTTCTAAAAACGGCAGTAACAGACCTATTTTTATCACATCCAAATTTTGCATTATATCTCTTTTTATTAGCAAATTGTTGGCTTGTATTTCTTTAGCTGACACATTTTCATCTAAACTTTCTAATTTTACGGGAATATGAAGCTCCATTTCTATTCTTAAACCTGCAGAGAGCATAGGGTTGTTGCGTTTTATCTCTTCAACATCTACATTATATTTTTTTGAAATACTGTAAAGAGTTTCGTTTCGTTTCACTTTGTGAACAATATTTTTTGTCTGTTCCTGATATGGGACGTAATTTTGCTCCGGTTTAGAAATAGGAATACGAATGGTTGTTCCTGCACGAAAAGTTTCAACAGAAAGTCCTTGATTTGCTGCCACCAAATCTTCGGGTTTTAGCGAGTAAGTGCGTGAAACTGAGTATAGAGTCTCTTTTGGTGCAATAACGTGATAACGATAGTTTACATCACTGCTGTTACTTGATATTGTTTGCGGTATCAGTATAACTTGTCCTACTTCGATTATTTCGGTAAGTCCGCTGTTGTACCTTATTATTTCGGCAACAGTTGTGTTATACATTTGAGATATGCTGTATAGAGTTTCTCCGCGTGCAACCGTATGTTTGAACGTGTGATTTTGGTTGTTGATTTGCGGTTTGCTCAACGGGGTTTTGCTTGCATTGTTCACTTCCGAAGTGGGAATGAAAATTGATTGTCCGCTCTGAAGCCCATTTTTAACATCGGGATTGTGTTTTATGATTATCTCTTGCGAAACAGACATATTTCGGGCAACAGAATAAAGACCTTCGCCGGGTTGTACCTTATATTCATAAAAAGATTGTCCGTTTCGAGAGACTGTGGTGTATGGCTTATTTTGCGATGAAAGCGACAATGTAGTCAGCACGAAAATAGCGGCTAAAATCAAGATAGTTATGGAGTTGAACTTTATTTTCATTTTATATCTACTCTAATAGGTTGGTTTTAAAAATAATCTTTGCAAATTTACAAATAATAATTTAAGATAATCCAATTTTATTTCCATAAAAGCGAACTGTCGCCGTAGCTTAAAAATCTGAATTCGTTGTTTAATGCGAAATCGTAAATATTTCGCCATTCATCGCCCACAAATGCCGATACGAGTAGTAACAATGTACTTTGAGGTTGATGAAAATTTGTAATCAAAGCGTCGGCATATCGAAACTCGTATCCCGGAAGGATAATGATTTGCGTTGATGCTAATATCGTTTCTAACAGATTGTTTTCCATATAATTGATAATTGCTTTTAAGGCATTATCAGGCGAAATGTTTTCGTTTTCATCGCTATACGGTTCCCACTGATTAACAAACAGCTCTCGCTCCGAAATAGACGGATTTTTAATAATTTTGCATCCTAAATAGTAGAGACTTTCCACCGTTCGCATAGATGTAGTACCTACAACAATAAGCATTCCTTTTCGATTTAATATATCTATTATGGTTTGCTTTTTTACTGAAATAACTTCGGCGTGCATATGGTGTTCTGCCATAGTTTCGGATTTCACGGGTTTGAATGTGCCTGCACCAACATGCAGAGTTACTTGCGTTTGTGAAATGCCTTTTTGTCGCAAAGAATCAATTACTTCGTTTGTAAAATGCAGTCCGCCTGTTGGTGCTGCCACCGAGCCTTCCGCTTTCGAGTAAACGGTTTGATAGGTTGTTTCGTCAGCCTCTTCCGATGCACGATTCAGATACGGAGGAATGGGTAATTTGCCCGCAACTTCCAGAATTTCGGAAAATGTAAAACTGTTGTTATCCCAGGAAAACTCAACTAATGTACCGTCATCAGTTATCTCCTTTTTTTGAGCTGATAGTTTTATTTCGTTATCGTTTACGACAATGTTCATTGATAACGGTTCATTTTTCCATCGCTTTGCATTTCCAATCATACAAAGCCACGAGCAGCTGTTGTTTTGCATAAAGTTGTCGATATAGTTATTGGGATAAAACGGCAGTAAACAGAAGACTTCGATTGCAGCACCACTCTCTTTCAAGAAAATCAAACGTGCATGAATAACTCGCGTGTCGTTAAAAACCATCAGGCTGTCGCTCGGGATATGGTCGCTCAGATTTTTAAACTTGGAAAGGGATAAATTGCCATTCTCAAACAGCAACAGTTTAGATTCGTCCCTTTTTTGGAGTGGATATTTGGCAATTTTTAAATCCGGCAGATTATAGCTGTAATCGGCTATACGAATAGATTCAACTTTGTTTTTTTTCATTTTTTCGCAAACTTCATGCTTTTTTTAATAACTATTTTGCTGTATTATTCAACAAAATTAAGCAACTTTGTATTTGCAACAAAATTATATAGCTGATTTAGATGAAAAATTTAGAAATAGGCGATAAAGTTCGTTTTTTGAATACCACAGGTGGTGGTGTTGTGAAAAAGTTCTTAGATAAGCAGTTGGTTTTGATTGAAGATGAGATAGGGTTTGACGTGCCTGTATTAATTTCGGAATGTGTTGTTGTCGGTTCGGGTGAAAAAGAGAAGATAGATGCGAAATCTGATATTAAAAAAGAAGATGCTCTGTCGCAAGTCGTAATAGAAAAGGATACCGAAGTACACGAAACTGTAGAAGGTGAAAAAATTACCACTTGCCTTGTTTTTTTGCCAATGGATGAGAAAAATATTTCTCAAACTTCGTACGAATCATATTTTGTAAACGATAGCAACTATTATCTGTTTGTAAACTATATAAGTCGTGAAAACAGTGCTTGGAAAAGCCGATATAATGGATTGATAGAGCCTAACACTCAGATTTTTATTGAAGAATTTGATAAGTCGATGCTCAACGAAATAGAGAATATATGTGTGCAATTTGTCGCTTTTAAGCATAATAAGAGTTACAGTTTTAAAAATCCGGTTTCGGTAGAATTGACTATAGATATTGTAAAGTTCTATAAATATCACACGTTTACGGAAAACGACTATTTCGATGAAAAAGCTCTTACTTATTATATTACAAGAGATAACGTGCCGATGAAAGAGATGCTCGTTTCGGCAGGCGATATTGAACGTGCAATGAGAGAGAAAGAGTTGTCGGAGATACGACCGCGAAGGCAACAAGTAACCAAAAAACCTGAAAATAAAATCTTAGAAATTGACTTGCATATACACGAACTTCTGGATACTACTGCCGGTATGAGTAACAGCGATATGTTGGAATACCAACTTAAAAAATTCAATGAGGTAATGCAAGATAATTTGAAAAACAGGAATAAGAAAATCGTTTTTATTCACGGTAAAGGCGACGGCGTATTAAAGAAAGCACTGCTTGATGAACTGAGATTGAAGTATAAAAAATGCTTTGTGCAAGATGCTTCATTCAAAGAGTACGGCTTTGGTGCAACTATGGTAACTGTAAAATAATATTAAACACAAACAACCGAGAAAAATGAAAAAAATAGTATTTACTTTAATAATAGGACTGATTTTGAGCGGATGCAGTATAGTAAACCAAGTTGGAGGTGCTATCACTTTTTCGCAATGTGAATACGTTTATAACTCAATATCAAATATACAATTGGCAGGTTTAAAGTTGGGAGATACTTCAAATATTTCGGTGGCTAATTTGGCTAAAATATCGAGCATTCTTGCAGCCGGAGATAATCAAAACATCCCTTTTAATATGACTTTAAAAGTGGATGTGAGTAATCCGAATCAGAACACAGCATTTCTCAACTCTATGGATTATGTAATCATTTTAAACAATATGGAATTTGCAGACGGAAAAATAGATATTCCTATTCGAGTAGAACCCGGCGAAACAAAAACAATGCGCATTTCTGTCGGGGTTGATTTAACCTATTTGATGAATAGATATTCCAGAGAAAAAGTTTCGGAAGATATGTACGCTTTCTTGGGTTTGAAGCCTGAGCCGTCAAAAGTAACGCTGAAACTTTGGCCCAAAGTTATAGTTGGAAATACTCCAATAAAAGCCCCGGCGGCTATACCTGTTGTTTTTACTTTCGGTGGAAAATAGAAAGTTTGTTATGATTAAAAAAAGCAAGCAAGAACGACAGGAAGCCATTGCCGAGATTCTGGGCAGTTATAGTATCAATAGTCAGGATTCGTTATTGTCAATGCTTTTTGACATGGGATTTGAACTTACTCAAGCCACTCTTTCGAGAGATTTCAAAGAGATGAGGATTTCAAGAACTCCCGATGCTGCCGGAAATTACTATTATAGACTGCCCGAAACACAATTTGTACGTCAAAGTACAGAAAAATATGGTGTTACAACTCCTTTCTACAAACAAGGCGTAATTTATATCGAGTTTTCGGGACAAATGTGCGTTATTAAAACACCACAAGGTTATGCCGGAGGAGTTGCACAAGATATCGAAAACAATCTTATTCCGGGAGTGATTGCTACTATTGCCGGGAGCGATGTCGTTTTGATGTTGCTTCGCGAAAATGCTATTAAAAGCGAGATTATAAGCTCTTTAAAGATGCTTTTCTCTCTGAAATAATTCGGAATAGGAAGATAGATTCTATTTTTTCCTGTTTTTAATTATAGATAATATCGATTTGTCTAACCATTTGTTTTTTTTCGTCAGATGAAGGTATAAAGAGTAAATAAATCCACCTGAAAAAACACCGATAACCGAACCCAACAGAATATCTTCGGCAAAATGTTGTGAAAGATAAATTCGAGAATAGCCAACGCAAATGGCTATAATGCAACACGTTACAGAAACCCACCTCTTTTTTACAAGCAAAGCAATACAAATCATAAATGCAAATGCGGCAGAAGTGTGTCCCGATGGGAATCCGTTTGTCGTATAAAGTTTTACGCCTTCAACTAAAGGAAGAGATATTTCGGGGAATTTTTCTGAAAAATACAAACTCGGACGAGGTGAGCCGAACAATAGCTTTAGCCCGTTTGTAATCAATACATTAATAATTAAAGATGATAGCAGATAAAACGATGCACCAAACTTGTAAAATAGTAATAAAATCACAACTATGAACGGAATACTTGCTCCTGTTTCGGTAAAATATTTAAAGAAAGTATCTAAAAAACTTGTGTGGTAGGCGTTCATAATCAGATGTAAATCGGCTTTTTCATGATTGATAACCAGAAACAAAAGTGTAATCAAGAAAATTGAGTATGGAATGAGAAAATACTGCAGGGGCTGTTTAATTTTATTCATATCACCGTCTCGTTTAAAGTTTGGAGGTGCAAAAGTACGGCTTTTCTTCGAGTTGTAATGAAGAAAAGCCGTATAAATGATACTTTTTCTCAATCGGAAAGCTATCGGAATATTAAAATATTTTTGTTCGTTTGTGGCAATATGGTCTATCGCCTTTATTTTCATAATATTGCTGATGATAATCTTCAGCTTTCCAGAAAATGGATGTCGGTTTTAGAGTTGTTGCCACTTTATAGCCTTTACCGGTAAGTATGTCAATATACTTTTGTGCGATATTTTTTTCTTCCTCGTTAGAGTAAAAAATAGCCGACAAATATTGTGGTCCTATGTCGGGACCCTGTCCGTTGGTTTGCGTGAAATCGTGAATTTCAAAAAATAGTTTAACCATCTCTTCATAATTTGTTATTGAGATGTCAAAAACTATTTCCGTTGTTTCCAAATGTCCCGTATTCTTTTGGCACACTTGTTCGTAAGTGGGGTTTTTTACGTGTCCGCCCATATATCCCACGGAGGTCTCTTTTACCCCTTTTGCTTTCATGAAGTAATATTCCGCACCCCAAAAGCAACCCGATGCAAAATAAGCTTTACGCAAATTTGGATTATCTGACGGGACAAATTTCATCGAAATAGAGTTGACACAATGCCGTGTTTGTTTTTCGGTAAATCCTTCGTTCAAAAAAACGTGTCCCAAGTGTGCACCGCAACCGGCGCAGATTATCTCCGTGCGTCTTCCGTCGGCATCGGGCACACGTTTTACGGCGCCGGCTATTTCATCATCAAAAGATGGCCATCCGCAATGTGAATCAAATTTATCTTCGGAACGATAGAGTGGGGCATCGCATCGTTTACACAAGTATATTCCTGCAGACTTGTTGTTTAGTAATTTTCCCGTAAAGGGTCTTTCCGTCCCTTTATGAAGAATGACAAGTTCTTCTTCGGGTGTTAAAGTGTTGTATTTGGTCATATCTGTCTGTTTTTTATTGTTCTGTTTTTTTGATTGTTGTGCAGAAAATCCTAAAACGGCAATCGACAAGGCAATCAAAAAGCAAACTGTTATTTTGTTACTTTTTTTCATTGATAAAATAGTCTATTTTTTAAGATATTTTAAGAAAGTAAAATCTTTGCGACTCTTTGTATAATTCAAATTATCATCGTTATCAAAAGCTTCACGTTCGAAGCATATATTTCTGTATGCCAGCATTCTGTCTTTGTAGATAATCCACTTGAGTAACCACTCTGCAACGTACCAGATATAAAAACCGACAAACAACAGTTCCATTATCTGTTTGGTATGAATATATTCGTGGTTAAGCACTCTTTTGTCTAATGTTCTAAATTCTTTTCTAACAAAAATGATTCCAAACAAATTTATTGCCCGAAAACCCTTTAGCGGAAGAAGCTTGTTGTAGATTATTTTCAATTTATCAGCTAATTTTTTGTCAAATATAGACAAATGCGGTTATTTTTGTAACTTTGTAAACTTAAAAATTAATAAAACGAAAATGGAAAATAAAAGTTCATCAAATTTGCCTTATAAAGTAGCCGATATCTCACTTGCCGATTTCGGACGAAAAGAGATTGATATTGCCGAACATGAAATGCCCGGACTGATGGCAATTCGTAAAAGATATGCCGCCGAAAAACCGTTAAAAGGAGCTCGCGTAACAGGCTCGCTTCACATGACCATACAAACAGCCGTGCTTATCGAAACGCTTGTAGAATTGGGAGCCGATGTACGTTGGGCAAGTTGTAATATTTTCTCTACACAAGATCATGCCGCTGCCGCTATAGCTGCCGCAGGAGTTCCTGTTTTTGCATGGAAAGGCGAAACATTGGAAGAGTATTGGTGGTGCACCGAAATGGCTCTTCGTTTTCCCGACGGGATAGGTCCTAACCTGATTGTTGACGATGGCGGTGATGCTTCGCTGTTGGTGCATTTGGGCTATCGTGCCGAGGAAGATGTCCGTGTAATCAATCGCAAAGGCTCTAACAGAGAAGAACAGGTAGTTTTAGATACATTGAATCGCATTCTTAAGGAAGATAATCAACGCTGGCATCGTACTGTAGCCGATTTGAGAGGAATTTCGGAAGAGACCACTACAGGTGTTCACCGGTTGTATCAAATGCTCGAAAACGGTGAGTTGTTAGTACCGGCAATCAATGTAAACGACTCGGTAACCAAATCGAAATTTGATAATCTTTACGGCTGTCGCGAATCGCTGGCTGACGGCATAAAACGCGCCACCGATGTGATGATTGCCGGAAAAGTGGTAGTTGTGCTTGGTTATGGCGATGTGGGCAAAGGCTGTGCCAAATCGATGCGTTCGTACGGTGCACGAGTTATCGTTACCGAAATCGACCCGATTTGTGCTTTGCAAGCCGCTATGGAAGGGTTTGAAGTAACAACAATGGAAGAGGCGGTAAAAGAGGGTAATATTTTCGTTACCACAACCGGAAATCGCGATGTGATTACCATTGAGCACATGAAAGCAATGAAAGACCAATCAATAGTTTGCAATATCGGTCATTTCGACAATGAAATTCAGGTAGATAAACTGGTGGAATTTCCCGGAATAAAACATTTGAATATAAAACCGCAAGTAGATAAATATACCTTCCCGAGTGGAGATTCAATCTTCCTGCTTGCCGAAGGTCGTTTGGTAAATCTTGGTTGTGCCACCGGACATCCGTCTTTTGTGATGAGCAATTCGTTTACCAATCAAACTTTAGCACAGATAGATTTATGGAAAAACAACTATGAGATTGGGGTTTATCGTCTGCCAAAACATCTTGACGAAGAGGTTGCACGTTTGCATTTAGAGCAAATCGGCGTGAAACTTACAAAGTTAACTCCAAGTCAAGCCGAGTATATAGGTGTAAAAGTTGAGGGTCCGTATAAACCGGAACATTATCGTTATTAATTACTTATATTCATTGAAAAAAGAAAGCGAAGAAAAAAGTGCAAAAAATATTACAGAATTGTTTGGAAGTTTCAAATATACATATTACCTTTGCACTCGCTTTTGAAAGAAAGCACTTAGGCTGATTCGCTAGCTCAGCAGGTAGAGCACATCCCTTTTAAGGATGGGGTCCTGGGTTCGAGCCCCAGGCGGATCACTTCGATTGATTTTAGAGTAGTAAAGTTGGTATTCATAAAATCAAACAATCATTTAAAAACGCCGTAAATATCAATTATTTACGGCGTTTTTTTATGCTTTTATGATACCAAATGAACACCTGTTGGTAAGTGTTAGTATTCAAAAAAGTTTCACTTTTCTGCTACATTTTCTGCTACACAAAAAAAGAACTAAAAAATTGTAGGGTAGATTCAACAAGCAAATGCAATTTTGTTGTTTACAAAGTTATAAAAGATTTTGAATGGTTGTTTGTAATTTAGATTTTTTCTTGGTCTTCTATTGATTTTATATTGTATATCGCTAATATTCTTCATATTGAGTTCTG
>JBGZFC010000120.1:0-6091 GCA_041846575.1 Bacteroidota bacterium | reverse complement strand
CTAATTCGCCCTAAATGAACCCTGATGAATACCTGAATTGTGATTTGAAACAAGGGCTGTCAGCCAAGAAATCCCCTAAAAATAAAGAGACACTGCAAAACAACGTGTAACAACACATGTATATGCTCGCAAACACTCCCGAAAGAGTGAAAAAGTACTTCAAGCACAAGTCTATCGAATATGCGGCATAGTACGATAATAATAAATTACGGTATTTATACGTCGGGTTAATAGTAAAAAAACGCCGAAAAAGGTTCATAGTACTATGGGATTATCCTATAAATCTAAATCAAAAAAATTCTATCGCGTAATCTGGTATTATACTAGATTTTTATTACCTTTGTATATTACTGTTTAATCAGTAATTTATTTATATATAATATGAAAAAATAACAAACTAATACTTTTTTTATAATATAATTAAAATATATAAAAAACCATATGCAAGAAAGACATTCAGATCGATTACGTTATTTCACCGAATTAGCCAATACTTCAAGGGAATTTTACATTGATTATATCAGAAAATATTATACTATAAGTGATGGTTGCAAAGTGCTTGAAGTTGGATGTGGTGAGGGTGGAAATTTATTCCCTTTTGCCGAAATTAGCTGTAATGTAACAGGTATTGATCGTTCAGAGCAAAGGATTGTTGAGGCTAAATCATTTTATGGTTCTTTGAATACTAAGGGAAAATTCATTTCGATAGATTTCTTTGAGATGAATAATACAGACGAGGATGAAAAGTATGATATCATATTGGTGCATGATGTGATAGAGCATATTGGTCGCAAAGATGAATTTTTGAAACATCTAAAACAATTTGTCGCAAAGGATGGTATTATTTTTTGGAGATTTCCCGCATGGCAAATGCCTTTTGGTGGACATCAACAAATTTGTCATAACAGGTTTTGTTCTAAGCTACCATTCATTCATCTTTTACCAGAATCAATTTACCGTAGATTACTTTATTCTTTTGGAGAATCCCAATCATGTGTGGATGAATTAATTGACATAAAGAGATGCGGAGTTTCAATCGAAAAATTTGAGAGATTATTGAAAACCCATAACTACATTCAAGTAAATAGATATTTATGGCTAATAAATCCGCATTATAAACAAAAATTCAATTTAAAACCACGAAAACTACCTTCTTCAATTTCACATCTTAAATATATCCGAAACTTTTTTACTACTTCTTGCTTTTATATTACTAAATTAGAAAATAAATAGTTTTTGATTCATAAACGATTATAATTAAGTGTATAGAAATTAAGGTGACTAAAAGATTGGACATTTTATAAATAACCCTTTGTTCCGATTTTGGATATATAGAAACAGAAATAATTATCCACTAATTATACATTTACAGTTTTTTTCTCTTAAGAATAATCCAGACAATCATCGGTGCACCAAAAATAGCCGTAACAGCATTAATTGGCAGTGTACGATTGTTTACAGGCAGTTGAGATACAATATCACAAACAAGCATTAAAATGCTTCCCGACATAATTGTTGCAGGGATAATTGTTTTGTGATTTACTGTTCGAAACAGTGCTCGTGCAAAGTGAGGTATTGCCACTCCGATGAAAGCAATAGGTCCGGTATATGCAGTTACGGTTCCTGTAATCACCGATGTTATTGTGATAATTATTAATTGAGTCTTTTTAATATTTAATCCTATACTCGAAGCGTAACTATTTCCCAACAACAGAGTATTTAATGTTTTTTGCATAAAATAGGTTATACAAATGCCTATAACGGTTAGAATAATAAAGAGAGGCATTTTGTTCCATGTTATGGCACCGAGGCTGCCAAATGTCCATGTTATGAATACTTTTAACGAGTCGGGATTTGCAAAACTTTGTAAGATTGTTATTGAGGAGCCGGCTACATAGCCGAAAATCATACCTAATACTAAAATAGTAACAGTGTCTTTAATTTTTATCGAAACAGCCAAAACCAGAATTAACGTAAATGAAGCACCTGCAATGGCTGCAATTACTTGTGCCATACTGCCTAACGGAGCAATCATCTGATGTAGAACAGTGCCGTTCAACAGAGTGAGCAGTGCGACTCCTAACCCTGCACCTGAACTAATTCCAAGTACATCCGGACCGGCTAACGGGTTTCTGAAAAGTGTTTGCATCAACAATCCTGCAACAGAAAGAGATGAGCCGGCTATTAAGGCGGTTATAGCTTTTGGTAGTCGGTAGTTGAAAATTATTTCGTCAACAATATCGTTTCCCGATGTGGAAAAAAGAGCATTAATACCTTCTTTAATTGATATTGATGCATTTCCTGTAAAAATATCTAACACAAAGAACAGAATCAATAAAACTGACAGTAAAATAAAAATCCAAAAATTTTTCCTCACGATAATTGCTATTCTTCTAATGGTTTTACATAAACAAAAGTATGGTTGGGAAGGAGTTCGGGATATACCGCTTTTATGCAATCTTTCAGTACTAAGTCTGGATTTGATATTGCACTTTCAAAATAGTCATTTCCTCCCTCTTTCGTGATTTTATTTCGGTTATTAAAAACCTTTTTGTTTTTTACGGATTGTAGCAACAGATATTTTTTATCTTTTTGGGCGAGTTCGGTATATGTATCGGAATTGCAACCAATCCAAATATCGGCTTTGCCAAAAAGTGTGAGTACGCTCTCAATGTCTAATCCTATACTTCCGCTCTCTTTGTTGTCTTTATAGTAATAGTCAAGTCCTGCATCGTTAAATAGACTGGCGTTGACACTTTTGCCTCCTGGCACATACCATGTTTCATGAAAAAGGTCTCCCGCCATTACCGTCCGTTTTTTTGAAATATCGGCAGTTATCTTTTTTGCCTCCAGATATTTACTCTTTATCTCGCTAAAAATGCTGTCAGCCAACTCTTCTTTATCAAAAAAGGTGGCAATCATTTTTATCCATTCGGCGCGAGCTAACGGATTATTCTCCATCCATTCTAAAGTGTATATTACCGGAATACCGAAGTTTAGTAAACGCTCACTATATGCATCTTGTTGTGAATACCCTGATACCACTACCGCATCAGCATTGACATCAAGTGTTCGCTCAACATCAGGGCGAAAAGGGTCGCCTAAATCGGCAATCTCATTTTTTTCGACTTTAGATAAAATATATGGACTATAGATTCTAAAAACATCGGTAACACCGCTTATTTTATCTATTTCACCTAATAAATTTAAAAGTTCAAAATATGAGAATGTGTTTACAATTACGGATTTTAGCGGGACTTTTATTTTAATGCCGTCATCATTAGGTAGTTGCACAGAATCATCTTTATACAGATAATATATTGCGTATGCTCCTTCTTTTTTTTCGTGCCAAGGGTCTTTAAGTACAACTTTTGTATAATCATCAAAATGAACTATCTCAAACCCTGTAGCATATTCCGTAGATAGTTTTTGTTTGTTGATTTTTTCTATTATAGCGTCTTGCTTAGATTTGTTGCCCTTACAACTTGAAAAAAAGAAAAGTAATACAAAGAGCGATACAATATATAAGAAATAATTAAGTCTCATTATTCTGTTTTTTTATTTTAATATTGGTTAGGGTTTTATTTTTATTATAAGTTTTTTTTGTTGTTACTCTAGGTTGTGCTGATGAACCGGGAATAAACTCGTATCGATACATATTTATAAATAGTATGAATAGTGATAGAATGAGTGGACCAAAAATGACACCCCAGAAACCAAACATTGGAATACCTATCAGTACACCAAAAACCGTGATTAACGGATGTATATCTGCCAATATTTTTTGCAGAAGAAAACGAGCTACGTTATCAACACCACCAATTATTATCAATCCAAACAAGCCCAATCCAATAGCTCCTGTTATGTTATCAGCAATCAATAAACTTATTGAAAGAGGTATCCAAACAATCATTGTTCCTAAAACGGGTATAATAGATGCAACTCCTGTTAAAACTCCATACAGTAAAGGGTTTTCAATACCGAAGAAAAGATATCCTAAATATGCAAACAGTCCTTGAATTATTGCAAGCAGAGGTATTCCTATGGCATTTGCTCTGACTATTTCTCTGGTTTCAAGACTTAATATCTGCTTGTTTTCATCTTTTAAAGGTAATATTTCCTTTATAGCTTTCTCGAATGAATCGTAATTGTATAACATATAGAAGAAAATAAAAAGCATCACAATTGTATTGATTATAAGAGAGTAAGCACTACTTCCGAGTGATTGAACAATAGACGTCCCCATTTTGGGTAAAAAAGATAAGTTATCGGGTGTGAACAATTTAAAGCCCAATTTTTCTTCAACCACTTCAATAAAATTTGTTGTGCTGGCAGCAATTTGCTGTGTGTCAATTGTAACCCCCGATAATGTATCAATCACTAAAAATGAAATTCCTACAAGTGGACCGATAAAGAAAAGTAAAGATTCTATCGTTATGATAGATGCGCTGATTGTTCGATTAAACTTCATTTTTTGCATAAAGAAGTTCATCTGTCTTTTCATTATTATATATAAAGTCAATGCACCCAAAAAACCGCTCAGATAAGGTTTTAACTCTCTAAATAGTATAAATCCTAATATAACTAATAGAGAAACAAGGATATACTTGTACTGTTTATTGCTTATGTGTTGTAACTCCGTCATATTTATTGAGTTGTTTTTTATTAGAATTTAAAATCTTCGGGTTTAGTGTATCCGCCTTCTATTAATGCTTTTTTAGCGTATTCATAATCTGATAATTTTACCTGCATTTCTATATCTCCGATAGGAAAAGCCACGCTGTTTAACGTGAGATTTTTCATAAACACTTCAATGCCTTTCATTTCCATAAAAGTTTTAACAATCGGCACATCATTTGGAAATGTAAATGTCTTTACGGTAATAAGCCCTTCTTTCATAGTTTACTATTTTTGAAAGCCAAATATACATCATTTTTTGTAGATATTAGTTATTAAAACGATTTTTTAGTGTATTTTTGAGGAATAAAATCATATAATATCTTTTTGCTTTATGAATAATATTGCACTTATTACCGGAGCTACTTCCGGAATTGGAGAAGCCACTACCAAACGAATGGCTGAAAACGGTTTTGATGTTATTATTACCGGACGAAGAAATGATAGATTGACCGCATTGAAGGATGAGTTGGAAAAGAAAGGGATAAACGTACTGTCTCTTTGTTTCGATATAAGACAAAGAGAAGAGGTGGAAAAAGCCATAACAAATCTTCCTGACAAATGGAAAAGTATTGACGTTTTAATAAATAATGCAGGATTGGCAGCCGGATTGTCTCCCATTCAAGATGGAGATTTTGAAGATTGGGAACGAATGATTGACACCAATGTGAAAGGGTTACTCTATATAACAAGATATGTATCTGCCGGAATGATTGAACGAAAAAAAGGACACATTGTAAATCTCGGTTCTATTGCCGGAAAAGAGGTATATCCTAACGGTAATGTATATTGTGCCACAAAACATGCTGTTGACGCACTTACAAAATCAATGAGAACAGATATGCTTGCTCATAACATAAAGGTTACTCAAATATGTCCCGGAGCTGTGGAGACAGAGTTTTCTCTTGTACGATTTCATGGAGACAGCGAGAGAGCCGCCAAAGTTTATGACGGTTTCGAGAATTTGGTAGCCGAAGATATTGCCGATTGCATCATGTTTGTCGTTACCAGACCATCGCATGTCAATATTAACGATATGATTGTAATGCCTACTGCTCAAGCCTCGTCATATTTGTTTCATAAAATTTTGTAGAGATGATATCTGTAAATAGAATAGGGTAGGATGGAGAGATTATTTCATCAAACTTTTTTCAGTTAATGAACATTTGTTTTTCGGGTACATAATTGTTTGTACCTGATTTTTTATTGTTGGGGCTGTCTCAAAAGCCCAACATTTGTTCGTTTTTTGTTATTGCCTATGGGCGGATTATGCGAATTCTGAACGAAGTGAAGAATCTATCTTGCCATTAGCTTTAGCTGTTGGCTGTCAGCTGTCAACTTTTGCAGGAAATATTATAAAAACGTCTTAAGTCTTTGCTCTTGTGTCTTGCATCTAAAAAAACAGATACTTCAT
>JBGZFC010000119.1:0-4582 GCA_041846575.1 Bacteroidota bacterium | reverse complement strand
TGTCGATAAAATCTTTCAGCATCGGGCGAAACAAATCGCGCTGTCCTTTTTCCGGTAATTTTCCTAACATAATTTGCAGTGTTTTAGCTCCTAAAGGTACTAAATGTTGCAGATATATACAACTTTTTATGGAATTATTTCTCTGAATTTCAGTCGTATAAAGATATTTTAAGGGGAGACTAAATAGAGGAGGCACCACCATAAACAATCGGATAATAGTCGTTCAGCGGACGATTAAACCACTCAGAGACCTCTTGGCGGGTTGTTTCAAACATACGGCAAACTTGGTTCGTACTATAATGAGCACCGTAAATCTTCTCCCAAAATTTGCCTCCCTGTTTGTTAGGCGGTAAGCCCCGATTTATACAGATTAAAGGGTAGTATCCCCACAAAGTGTGTATTTTCCTATTGCTGTCCGATAAAGCCGGATAATGTCAAAAAAAACAATTTCTTCGCTCCGCTAAAGCTCTGTTCTGAATGAAACAACCACTCGAAAAATCGTAATTCGTAAATCAAAAATCATAAAACGTCTATTTCCGAATAATATTTATCGTTCCATTTTTAAGCAACTTAACTATACTAGAAGGTTTTGTTTTAGTTTTATCTTTTTGTCGGAACTGCACAATATAATCTACAGACTGCTTAATCTCGTTGCTTATTTCATCAAAAAACAGAGGCGTATCGCTACCACTTACGTTTGCCGATGTAGAAACAAGCGGTTTTCTGAACTGCTTACAAAGCTCTTTCGAAAACAGTTCGTCGGTAATTCTGATGCCTATACATCCATCTTCCGAAACGAGATTGGGGGCAAGATTCTTGGCTCCCTCGTAAATTATGGTTAAAGGGCTGTCGGTTAAATCAATCATATCCCGCGCTATATCG
This sequence comes from Bacteroidota bacterium, assembly GCA_041846575.1. Classification (GTDB taxonomy): domain Bacteria; phylum Bacteroidota; class Bacteroidia; order Bacteroidales; family Dysgonomonadaceae; genus JBGZFC01. The sequence continues at coordinate 3,700 of JBGZFC010000119.1, read as the reverse complement.
GGAACATCTTGCACGTAGGTTTGCAGTTTTGCAGGATTATCCAACAAAACTAACATTGCTTTATTGTCGGCACGTTTTTTTATCCGGAATACACGCTCTACCGCATCGCTGTTGGTAGCATCGCATCCGATTCCCCACACTGTATCGGTGGGATACAAAATAACACCGCCTTGCTGCATTATTTCACATGCTTTTTTAATATCTTCCTGCATTTTATTTCTGTCCGATTGGATTTATTTTTTGCATTAAAAATACATCGAAATAGCCCGATTCTAACAAAATCCACTTTTTAATGGTGGCTGTATTTACAAATCCAGCTTTATTGAATAGAGCTATGCTTGGTTGGTTCTCCACAGTGATATAGGCAAATATCTGATTTAGTCTCAGGCACTTAAAGGCGTACCTCTCCATACATTCGATAGCTTCGGTTGCATAACCATTCCTTTGAAACGGAGGGTAAATGAGTATGCCGATACCTGCTCGTTTGTGATGAATATCGAAATCGTACAAATCTATAGTACCTACCTTTTCTTCGTTTTGCTTATTGATAATCATCATTCTCAACTGCTTAGTTTCGAATATGCCACCTACGGCATCGATAACGTATTGTCTGATAGCGTATCGAGAAAATGGTTGCATGGTAGCGCCATACCTCCAATAATCGGTTCTGTTTTCCCACTTGTAAAGTGTGTCTATATCTTCCGGTTCAAGAGCACGAAGATAGATAAACTTATTTTCAAAAAAATCACTCATTTTCTTTTTTTACTCTATTGCTGCCGATTGCAATCTTTGTTTCGGGCGAATAGATTAGGAAGTCTGCCTGTCCGGCAGATTTGCTCATGTGCTCTATAATTTGCCCAAATGTCTGATTTTCCCTGCTTAATATAACTTCGGGTAGCGGTGAGAGAGTCTTCTTTTTAGGCAAAAGCATCCAACTCTTTTTAGAGTAGTTGGCATGGAAATTTATGGCTACTCGAACCAATAGAGATAATATTCTACTGTGTGTGCTATAATGCTTTTTATAGAATATCTCCATAGCTTTATAAAAAACCCTCACGTAGCGTACATCCCTCTTGTCTGTACTTTCTCCTTTGTAGTGTATGATTTTTTCGGGAAGATAGTAGTTTATAAATCCGGCTTGAGTAATACGGTACGAAAGGTCAATATCTTCTCCGTACATAAAAAAAGTTTCATCCAATAATCCGGCTTTCTCTACTGCCTCTTTTCTCATAAACATGAAAGCTCCTGAAAGAATCATTATCTGATGAGGGTCATCTTTATCGAGATAACCAAGATTGTAACTGTCAAAAAATTTTGTACGCGGAAACATTCTCGACAATCCGAATATTTTACAAAAAGATGCCCAAGGTGTCGGAAAACCGCGTTTTGATTCTACAAGAAACTCGCCTTTCCCGTTTATCATTTTCACGCCACATGCTCCAATTCTCGGGTTTTTATCCATGTGATCGGCTACATTAACAAGTACATTTTCGCCCAACACTGTGTCCGGATTCAACAACAAAATATAGTCACCTTTGGCTTGCTTTATCGCCATATTATTGGCTGTAGAGAAGCCATAGTTTTTTTTGTTTGCTATATACTTTACATTCGGAAATTTTGCACGCAAATACTCTACGGAATTATCACTTGAAGCATTGTCAACTACAAATATCTCTATCGGGAACGGCAGGTTCGATTTTTCAATCGAAAGCAAACACTGTTCCAAAAAATATTTGACATTATAATTTACAATGATTATAGAAATCTTGCACATTATTTATAGATTATCGTCTTCTTGAAAAAAAACCTCTTTTCTCTTGTTTGGGAGTATTGTGCTCTGCAGACATAATAACCTGGTAAGCACTCTCGCCCGCCGCGGTTGCTTTTACGGCATTGTATATCACACCCCAATCGGGCAAACCGCCTAGGTTGCGATCGTCAATAAAAATATCAGCGCCAAGCTTTCTTCCTGTCTTAGCCTTATCTTCGCCGGGATAATTCTCGTTTGCCGCGTAAAAATAGAGTCCTCGTTGGGCACAATATGCCAAAGCCTCTTCCAGCAGATCGCCTTCACGCACAGTCCACAGAATAAGTTTGTGTTGATCTTTTTGCAGTTGTATAAGCGTTTCTATTGCAAAAGGTATTGGTTTTCCAATTAAAGGATACTCATGTTCAACGATGGTTCCATCAAAATCTACTGCTATCACCATAAATTATTTTCCTCTATTTTTATATTGTGTGTAAATTATATTTTGTAAAAAAAGTTATTGTTGTAGTAAATCATTCGGTTTTATCCTCATCGTCAGGTTTCGTTGATTTTGGGAACAAACTATGCAAATCATTTTCTCTCGGCATGCAAAACGCATAAGTCATCAAAGATATTAAAGCGAGCCAAGCATAGTTCTGAACACGAGTAAAACCAAAAAGTAACATATTTATTATTACGGTAAAAGCAACTATATAAAGACACCGGAAAAATATTTTGCGAAAATATTTAGTTGCTTTCTCTATACTGTCAGTCTGCTTTTTCTTGATATTTACCGAATAAAGTTTTAGAGAACCCGGCAATGCAACAAGCGTAAACATAATAGTATAAGTTTGTGCTGCTAAACCAATATTCGCAGAATAGTCGGGTAACGGAATAATTTTGAAATAAATCAACAAAAACAACACTATCATAACAGACACATGTATGTAAAAATGATTCTTCAAACTCTTTATTGTTCTATCGTCCAAACTATCTCCCATTTTATTATAACATTTTATATGTTTCATCAAAAGGAGTTCGGTTTAATATCGAACGTCCTAATGTTATCTCATCCGTATATTCTATCTCGTTTCCAACCGATACTCCGCGAGCAATGATACTTATTTTCACATTGTACGGCTGAAGTTTTTTGTAAATGTAAAAATTGGTTGTATCTCCCTCCATTGTGGCGCTTAGAGCCAAAATAACTTCCTCTATATTACCTTTCTTGACTCTCTCTTCGAGTGATGCTATCTGCAGATCGGAAGGCGAAATTCCTTCAATTGGCGAAATCACACCACCCAAAACATGATACAATCCCTTAAACTGAATGGTGCTTTCAACTGCCATCACTTCACGCACATTTTCCACAACACAGATAACAGATTTATCTCTGCTGCTGTTGGAGCAGATACTGCAAACTTCGGTGTCGGATATATTAAAACACGTGCGACAGTACATTACTTCCCTTTTTAGCTTCAGCAATGATTCGGCAAAATTTTCTACTTGATATGTATCCTGACGCAAAAGATGCAACACAAGCCTTAAAGCCGATTTTCTGCCTATTCCGGGAAATTTGGCAAACTCGTTTACGGCATTTTCAAGTAATATGGAAGAATATTGGGAACTCATTCAATAGCTAAAAAAATGTGTACAAAGATAAGCAGAATCAAGCTATTTTGCAATATATTGTAATTGTATATATTTTCTTCAATTTTTTATCTATTTTTCGGGGATAGTATCATATCAAAAGGATGTGGGTATTATCCCAAAAAGTGTGTAAATAGTTTTTTTATCGTGTTGCAAAGTTATATAATAATTTTGATATTTTGGTGTTGCTAATAAAGGCTTGTGTAGCGAAGGCGTAGCCGTAGCGAAACAAGCCTTTGTTAGTCCCATCTAAACCTCTCTTTCTCATAATCCAACTTAGATACTTTTATATCATAAGCTTTT
>JBGZFC010000118.1:0-24725 GCA_041846575.1 Bacteroidota bacterium | reverse complement strand
GTAGAAAAGATGCCTCTTGTTTAAATTGTTGATATATTGTAAATTAATGAAGTTTGTCAAAAAAAACTTTGCAAAATCTATCTCATTGAATTATAGCTTATTGTCTGTTGCTTAAAAGCCTACTGCGTAATTTGGGATTATATAACAATAGAAAAAGCGGAAATTATCATTGATAACTTTCCGCTTTTCCTATTCGTCGGGGTGGCATCTCGTCAGCACGGGAGAACTCGCGACCCTCCCGTTGTTTTTAACGGGATACACTAATTAACTCCTCTATTCTTTTGTGACTTTTCCAGCTTTTAATCTCTTTTTCTCGTTTTATCGCATCACTTCGTGTTATAAAAGATTCGCTGTAAACTAATTTCCAAGGACATCCGGGTTTGGTATATTTGCTTCTGCCTGCGTTGTGCCGTGTTAATCTATCCTCTAAATTTCCAGTCGATCCGATATAGAACTCTCCTGTTTTTCCCGATAGTAAAATATAAATGTGAAACATAGCTCTATAAAAACAAAAACCACCTGTAAAGAATTACAAGCGGTTTTTTCATTCGTCGGGGTGGCGGGATTCGAACTCGCGACCCCCTGCTCCCAAAGCAGGTACACTAACCGGACTGTGCTACACCCCGAAACTATCTTTATCTAAAATACGGGTGCAAAGGTAATATTTTTTTGAATAAGTACAAAATCATTGTCAGTTTATTTTCCCGATAAATTAAATAAAAACAATCTTTGATGCTGTTTTTCTGAAAATTTGCAGCTTTTTCAACTTTTTTTAATACACTTTCGATTGAAATTAAACATCTATTTATTAACACAAAACCAAGACTAATTTCCATAATTTGTTTTATCTTTGTACAAATAAGAGCAAATTATACCGTCAATCCCGATAATATGTTACAGATTTTAAAAAATGATCCGTGGTTAGAACCTTACGAAAAAGAGATTGTCAAAAGATATGACGCTTTTTTGAAAAAAGAGAAAGAGTTAACTCAAAACGGCAAAATATCTCTGTCCGATTTTGCTTCAGGATATCTATATTTCGGATTGCATAAAAACGGTGAAGAGTGGATTTTACGCGAATGGGCTCCTAATGCCACCGAAATATTTCTTATAGGAACATTCAATAATTGGCAACGCATGGAGTCATTTAGGTTTGCCAAACTTCAAAATGGTGTGTGGGAGTTGAAAATCCCCGCAAACAGAATGCAACACCATGATTTGTATAAATTGCTTGTTTGTTGGGATGGCGGTATGGATGAACGAATTCCTGCCTGGTGTCGACGTGTCGTTCAAGATGCCGATACACATATATTTTCTGCACAGGTTTGGACTCCTGAACAACCGTATGTTTTCAAAATAGAAAATTTTAAACCCGATGTGTCGCCGTTGTTAATTTACGAATCGCATGTCGGAATGGCAACGGAAGAGGAGACGGTTGGCACTTACAACGAATTTCGGGAGAATATTTTGCCGCGAGTGAAAGCTGCAGGATATAATGCCATTCAATTGATGGCTATTCAAGAACATCCGTATTACGGCTCGTTTGGATATCATGTCTCAAATTTTTTCGCTCCATCATCACGATGCGGTACACCCGAAGAACTGAAACAACTTATTGATACGGCTCACGAAATGGGTATTGCTGTAATTATGGATATTGTGCACTCTCATGCCGTGAAAAATGTGAAAGAGGGTATAGCTTGCATGGACGGTACAGAAGATTTGTATTTCCATTCCGATCCTGCAAGAAGATTTCATAAAGCATGGGATTCGTTATGTTTCAATTACGACAGAAATGAGGTGTTGCACTTTCTTTTATCTAATTGCAAATATTGGATGGAAGAGTATAAATTTGACGGTTTCAGATTTGACGGAGTTACATCAATGTTGTATTACAGCCACGGTTTAGAGGAACATTTTGTAAGTTACGGAGACTACTACAATGGTCGTCAAGACACGTCGGCAATAACTTATCTGACTCTTGCCAACAAACTTATCCACGAGATTAATCCAAATGCAATAACCGTTGCCGAAGATGTAAGTGGTATGCCGGGGTTGGCTATGAGTGTAAAATCGGGAGGTTACGGATTTGATTATCGTTTGGCGATGAATATTCCCGATTTTTGGATAAAAATTATCAAGGAGCTGAAAGACCAGGATTGGAAAGTATCATCTATTTGGTGGGAAATGACCAACAGACGCTCCGATGAAAAAACCATATCTTATGTTGAAAGTCACGATCAGGCACTTGTGGGCGATAAGACAATTATATTCAGACTGATAGATTCCGATATGTATTGGCACATGTCGAAACTTGTGAATAGTACATTGTTGGTTGACAGAGGCATAGCGTTGCATAAAATGATACGATTGATTACTGTTTCCACTATGAATGGTGGTTATCTCAATTTTATGGGTAATGAATTCGGACATCCCGAGTGGATAGATTTTCCGCGAGAAGGAAATAATTGGTCTTATAAATATGCACGCCGACAATGGAGTTTGGCAGACGATAAGAATTTGAAATACCACTATTTGAGCGATTTTGACAAGGCTATGCTGAGTTTGGTAAAATCGGTTGATGATTTCCAAGTTAGTAAAATAGTAAAAATATGGGAAAATGATGAAGAGTGTCTACTCGCTTATTCTCGCGACAATTTGCTTTTTATCTTTAATTTCAATCCTGTAAAATCGTATGTGGACTATGCGGTTTTATCTGGACAGGGTAAATATGAGTTGGTTTTAAATACTGACAGTGTGGAGTTTGGCGGGTTCGGGTTGATAGATGAAACTGTTGATTACTTCACTCATTACGATGCTTTGTATGTAAAAGAAAATAAAGGATGGTTAAAACTCTATCTGCCCGCGCGAAGTGCTGTAGTGCTTCGAAAAATAGAAGAGAAATAGTTTTATTACTTGTTTTGAAGAAATGAAACAAACAGAACATAATATAAATTTATATCCACTGAAGTTTAAACCCATATTGAAAAAAATGATTTGGGGAGGAGATAAAATCAGCAAACTCAAACATATGGATGAGATTCAAAATGAAGTAGGCGAGAGTTGGGAAATTTCGGGTTTGGAGGATAGCACATCAGTTGTGTCTGAGGGTTATCTGTCAGGGAAAACATTGATTGAGATTATACAAATGTATAAAAGCCAACTTGTAGGAAGAAAAGTATATGATAAGTTTGGAGATACATTTCCACTGCTGATAAAATTTATTGATGCACAGGAAAATTTATCCATACAAGTTCATCCGGACGATAAATTGGCTAAAGAGTTACACGACTCATTCGGTAAAACAGAGATGTGGTATGTTGTGCAAGCCCAGCCGTATGCGTTTTTATATTCCGGTTTTACAAAAAAAATAACCCCCGATATATATGTTGAAAAGGTAAAAGATGGAACTTTTGTGGAGACATTGAAAAAAATCGAAGTAAAAGAAGGAGATGTTTTTTTCCTTCCTGCCGGACGAGTGCACGCTATAGGAGCCGGATGTTTGATTGCTGAAATTCAGCAAACTTCAAACATAACCTATCGAATTTTCGATTACAATCGTAAAGATAAAAACGGGAAAATGCGGGAGTTGCATACGGAACAGGCTAAATTGGCAATAGACTTCGAAGATGATGATGCAAACAAGATCGATTATACTGATAAGGCAAACTCTCCTGTAGAATTGGTTGCTTGTCCATATTTTACAACAAACTTAATAATGTCAGACAGTAGTGTGTGGCGTGATTATTCTTTAATCGACTCCTTTGTCGCTTATGTTTGTGTCGGAGGAGCTGGAGTTATTAAAGACAATAAAAATAATACAATTTCTATTTATAAAGGAGAAACTGTTTTGTTGCCTGCCGATACCTCTACAGTTATTGTATCAACAGAAGATAATTTGAAAATTTTAGAAACTTTTGTTCAGTAAGAAAGAATGCTTGGTATCTTATTAGTAAATATGGGGACACCTGAAAGTTGCACTCGAAAAGATGTACAACAGTTTATCGGCAATATACTTTCAGACCCCTTGGTATTTGGAAAATCGAAGTGGTTGTCTTCTTTATTAGGAAAAAATATTATTGCACCACTCAGCTCAAGGAATTCATTAAAAAAATATGAGCAAATTTGGATAAATGAGCATCATTCAATATCGCCATTACTTCATAATATGAGGAAATTGGCAAATGTTCTGGAACAGAAGAAAAGTACTCCTGTAGAAATTGCAATGAGATATAGTGAGCCAAGTATAGAAACGGGGCTTAAAAATCTGGAGAAGAAGTGCCCGCTACTGCATGAGGTTATTATTTTTCCGATGTACCCGCAATATGCACAATCAACCACACAGAGTATAATAGATGAAACAGCACGACTATTTTATCAAAAAGCTCACTCGTACAGATTGAAGTTTGTAGAGCCTTATTATAATCACCCTGCATATATTAATGCGTTGGCTGCTAATGTTGAAAAATATATAAAAGAGGAGTATAAAATACTGTTTTTAAGTCATAGTTTGCCCGTAAATCAGATTACTGCTGGATGGCAAAAAGGTAAGGATTTTGATTATGTCTATCAAATAAAAGAGACCATTAGGCTTTTATGTGAAAAAATAGAGATTGATGTGCAACATACCCTATTATTGTACTCATCACAACGTGGAGAAAAATGGCTAAAGCCATTCTTGAATAAAAATATTGCAGATTTACCCAAATTGGAATGGAAAAAAATAATGGTAATATCGCCTTGTTTCCCGATAGATAATCTTGAAACATTATACGATATTAATATAGAGGCTCGCCAACTTTTTATGGATGCAGGAGGTGAGGAATTTGTATTTGTGCCTTCGTTAAATGATAATAATGAGTGGGTTGACGGAATCTGGGAAATTATCTCATAGAGAGGGTCTTATGTTTGATTATGATCGCTCTTAGCGTTAAAAAAAACAAATATATGTGGATGTTATGAGATAAATATTTTAAAAAAATAGTTGTCTCATTTTTTTTTGTAATTTTGTAATCTATAATTATTAAATAACCACGTTTTTACACTTTTTTGAAAATGAGAAAAATTATTACAAGTTTCATCTTTGTCATACTTTCATTTGCAATGATGAGTCAAAACAAATCTCTTGATGAGATTAAAGCACAAGTAAATTCTTCAGGTGAAATCTATTTTAGTTTTATTGCAGACAGAACTTCGTTAAATGAATTAACTAAAATAATTAGCATAGATAAATTTGAAGACAATACCGTTTACGCGTATGCAAATGCCAAAGGATTTGGTAAACTGATTGAAAAGGGCTATAAAAATCTTAACATTTTACCACGCCCGGGAGATGTGGGTTATGTAGCTATGTCTTCAGACGTGAAGTCTGCAAAGGCATGGGATACGTATCCGACCTATCCCACATATGTGGAAATGATGGAAAACTTTGCTGCAGATTACCCCGCAATATGTAAATTGGAAGACTTTGGTCGTACGGTAAAAAACAGGAAATTACTTTCGGTAAGAATTTCAGACAATGTTAATGAAAAAGAAGATGAGCCGGAGGTTTTCTTAACTTCAACCATGCACGGTGACGAAACAACCGGATATGTTTTAATGTTGAGATTAATCGATTATCTATTGACAAATTATAATGATGATGACCGTATTACAAATATTGTAAACAATACGGTAATTGTTATAAACCCTTTGGCAAATCCTGACGGAACATATAACTATGGAGACAACAGCGTTAACGGAGCAACAAGATTTAATGCAAATTGGGTAGATTTAAACCGAAACTTCAAAGACCCGCAGTGGGGAGATAATCCTGATGACGAAGAGTACCAACCGGAAACATTGGCATTTATGGAGTATCAGGCAAATAACAATTTCAACCTTTCATTTAATGTTCATGGTGGTGTTGAAGTATTAAATTATCCATGGGATACGTGGAGCAAAAGAACGGCAGACGACAATTGGTGGCAAAGAATACTAAATCAATATTTAGATGAAGTACATGCAAATAGTCCGGGATGGTATATGACCTACCTGGGTGGAATTACAAACGGGTCTGATTGGTATATAGTTACCGGAGGCAGACAAGACTATGCTAACTATTTTAATAACTGCAGAGAGTTTACATTGGAGATTTCGGAAGAGAAGTTACCGCCTGCTAGTCAACTGCCAACATTTTGGAACTATAACTATAAATCGTTTTTAGATTATATCGAGCAAGCACACAAAGGTTTCAGAGGAGTTGTAAGATGCGAACAAAACCCAACGGAGCCTGTAAGAGCTAAAATATTTATACCTTCGCACGATAAAGATAATTCGCATGTGTATTCAACAGAGAGTGTTGGAAATTATCACAGATTTATCAATGGCGGAACTTACAATGTTGAATTTTCTGCTCCGGGATATGTTACTAAAACGATAAACAATGTCCAGATAAATCATGATGATTCACTTCGTTTAGATGTTCTGCTGTGGAAAGGTGCTCCTGAGGTTGATTTTGTAGCCACCGATACTGTTTTATTGAAAAATATGCAAGTTGAATTTAAAGATATGTCTAAGGGATATCCAACTTCTTGGGAATGGACTTTTGAAGGAGGTGACCCCCACACAAGTAATTTGCAAAACCCGAAAGTTGTCTATAAAAATGAAGGTACATTTAATGTGAAGTTGAAAGTTACTAACGAAGTCGGTAGTTCAGAGTTGATTAAAGAGGATTATATGGTTATAACATTTGGGAGTAGCGCGGTAAATCTTGAAGCCGACCATTTGAAAGTCTATACTCAAGACAACTCGTTAATGATTGATACTCAGGGCGAAATAAAATATTTTGTTATTACCGATTTAATAGGAAGAGTAGTTTATAACGGCTCACTTAATGCAGGTAACAACAGAATAAATACCGAAAATCTTGCGTCCGGCGTTTATATTATCAAAGCCGTCGTAAACGGAAAGAATGTTACTAAGAAAATTGTTCTCAACTGATTAATTTGAAATAATATAACTCATTTAGATGAGGCTGTTTCAGAAGGCAAAAAAAATGTGAAGTCTTTGAAACAGTCTCATTTTTTTGTTTCTGCAGCTATCAAATTTAAAATTATCGAAGATAAATAAAGAATTACTTATGCAACAATTACAAAGGTTATCGTATTTTTTTGTAATTTTGGACTGTTTTTCAAAACAGTATGAATAACGTTATAATATCAACGCTGTTTTTCGAAAACATTTTATCTGTTTTATCTACATCAATTACAAAAATGAACATATCATACAATTGGCTTAAAGAGTACATAACATTTGATTTGTCGCCACAAGAAACTGCCGACGTGCTAACATCAATCGGATTAGAAACAGGCTCAGTTGAAGAGGTGCAAACCATACGCGGCGGCTTAGAAGGATTAGTGATAGGCGAAGTTCTTACGTGTGAAAATCATCCTAACTCAGACCATCTGCATCTTACAACCGTAAATATAGGCAGTGGTGAAGAGTCGCTGAAAATTGTTTGCGGAGCACCCAATGTTACCGCAGGTCAAAAAGTAGTGGTTGCTACGATAGGCACAAAACTCTATTCGGAAGATGGCGAATTTACCATAAAACGTTCCAAAATTAGAGGCGAAGAGTCTTTTGGAATGATTTGCTCGGAAGATGAAATAGGTCTTGGAAAATCGCACGACGGGATTATAGTTCTACCATCTGATGCGGTTGTTGGTACATTGGCAAAAGATTATTACAATATAAAAAGCGATTATATACTCGAGGTAGATATTACACCGAATCGTGCTGATGCAACATCGCACTTCGGCGTGGCACGCGACTTGGCGGCATATTTCGAACAAGCCGGAATACCGTATAAACTGACCAAACCTTCGGTTGAAGAGTTTGCTGTTGATAAAAAAGATGGCGGAATTGAAGTTAGTGTCGAAAACAGTGACGCTTGCCAACGATATTCTGGATTGACAATTCGTAATGTCAGTGTGAAAGAGAGTCCGGATTGGTTAAAAAACAGATTGATACTTATCGGATTGCGTCCGATTAATAATATTGTAGATATTACCAACTATGTTTTGTTTGAAACCGGACATCCGCTTCACGCGTTCGATGCAGCTTTTATAAAAGGCAACAAAGTGGTGGTACGCACGCTGCCCGACAAAACTAAATTTGTTACACTCGATGAACAAGAGCGAGAACTAAGCGAAAACGACCTGATGATTTGCAATTCGGAAGAGGGAATGTGTATTGCCGGAGTTTTCGGAGGACTCGTATCGGGAGTAACCGAATCAACAACCGATATTTTCTTGGAATCTGCATATTTCAACCCGACATGGGTGCGTAAAACTGCTCGCCGACACGGTTTGAGTACCGATTCATCGTTCCGCTTTGAGCGTGGTGTTGACCCTAATAACACTATTTATGTATTGAAACGTGCCGCTATGCTGATTAAAGAGTTGGCGGGAGGCGAGTTTGAAGGGGAAATACGCGATATTTATCCGTCTGAAATTGAAAAACCGAGGGTTGTTCTTTCGTTAGAAAAAGTAAACTCTCTTATCGGTAAAGAAATTCCGAAACAGACAGTAACAAACATTCTGAAAAGTCTTGAAATAGATATTGAGAACGAAACTGAAACAGAGCTGATACTTCGTATTCCTACTTATCGGGTGGACGTGTTGCGTGATGTGGACGTAATTGAAGATATTCTTCGTATTTACGGTTATAATAACATCAAAATTGAGACTACTCTACAGTCGAGTCTGTCGTACGAAACGCCAACCGATTGCAAGCATAAAATGCAAGTTCTTATTTCGGAGCAACTTACTGCAAACGGCTTTTTCGAAATAATGAATAATTCGTTGACAAAAAGTTCGTACTACGAAAATAACGAAGTTTTCCCGATTAATAACAGTGTGAAGATACTAAATGCACTAAGCAACGATTTGAGTGTTATGCGTCAAACATTGCTTTACGGTGGTTTGGAAAGCATTGCTTACAATAGAAACAGAAAGCATGATGATTTGCGTTTTTACGAATTTGGCAGTTGCAGTTTCTACAATTCCGAACTCGAAAACGAAGAAAAAGTATTAGCACGGTATAACGAAGAGTCGCATCTTGCCCTTTGGATGTGTGGAAAGCGAACTCATAAGAATTGGTCAACGACAGAGAGCAATACTACTGTTTTTGAACTGAAGGCACATATCGAAAATATATTTGCGAGACTTGGGTTTTCAGGGAATCAACTGATTTTTGAATCGGTTCCCAATCCGCTTTTCGATACGGCAATGAGTATTCGCACGCATCAAAGAGAAATTGGAGTTTTTGGAGTGCTTTCTCAGGAGACCCGCAAACCATTCGATATAGATACCGAAGTTTTCTATGCAGAGGTTAATTGGGATAATATAATAAAAGAAAACACGCGAAAAGCGGTAAAATTTACCGAAGTTTCAAAATTCCCTGTTGTAAGTCGCGATTTGGCTCTACTCATCGATAAAAATATTACCTTTGCACAAATTGAAGATATTGCCCAAAAATCGGAGAAAAAGCTACTTAAAAAGGTATCGTTGTTTGATGTGTACGAAGGCAAAAATCTGCCAGAAGGCAAAAAATCGTATGCAGTAAATTTTATGTTGCAAGATAGCGAGAAAACGCTCAATGATAAACAGATAGATGCAATAATGCAGAAAATCAAACTGAATCTGGAAAAAGAGTTGGGAGCACAACTTAGATAAATGAATAGATAAAAATAAATACTAAATACAGTACTAAAAGCAAAACGCTGATAGTCAAAAGATAATAATATGGGAAGAGCATTTGAATATAGAAAAGCAAGAAAGATGAAACGCTGGGGCAATATGGCTCGCGTATTCACAAAATTAGGAAAAGAGATAACTATCGCTGTAAAATCGGGTGGTCCCGATCCGGATACTAATCCCCGTTTGCGTGTTCTTGTCCAACAGGCAAAGAAGGAAAATATGCCTAAGGAGAACGTGGAGAGAGCTATCAAGAAAGCAACCGATAAAGATTTCTCCGATTACAAAGAGATGGTGTACGAAGGTTACGGTCCGTTTGGGGTGGCTATCGTTGTAGAAACGGCGACCGACAACCCGACACGCACCGTGGCAAACGTACGCAGTTATTTCAACAAACATGGAGGTTCTTTGGGAACTTCGGGAAGTTTGGAATTTCTTTTCGACCACAAGTGTGTTTTTAAAATTGCCGAAAAAGAGGGCGTTTCGATTGAAGATCTTGAACTTGAACTGATTGATTATGGAGTTGATGAGTTAGAAGCCGATGAGGGAGAAATTGTTTTATACGGAGAGTTCAAGTCATATTCAGATATTCAGTCATATCTCGAAGATAACGGGTTCGAAATTCACTCAGCCGAATTCGAACGTATTCCGCTTGACACTAAAGAGTTAGATGAAGAGCAACGAGCACAGATTGAGAAGCTCCTTGAGAAGTTTGAAGAAGATGATGATGTTCAAAATGTGTTCCATAATATGTCGTTGGGAGATTAGATTTAAAAAAAAAGATGCAAAACGTAGATTTGATAATCTGAAATAAAAGTTTCAAGAAAACTTCCGAATCGAAAGAAAAAAATATTTATTTTATTTTTTATTGAAATAATTTGGATAATATTTATTTCTTTTTTATATTTGCATCGTGGTTTTTTCATAATAGTATTAGATTTAAGGTTAACAAATTAACAAACTTGGCGGTGTGTCGTGAGATACGCTGCCAATCTTTTTAATATAGTGCTCTTATTTATCTGCAAATAATTAAAAAATATTTTCTATGATAAGTAAACTTTTATAATTTTGTATTAATAAAATTTCAATATGCAAAACGATATAAAAACTATCATCTTATTACTCTCAATCATTCTGTTTGTCAGTTGTTCAAACAAGAAAAAAGAGTTGAATGTTGAACTGGATAAAATAGCGGCAGAGTTAAACAATTCGGCGCCGGTACAATTGGATGTTAATACAATTTTTTTTGGAGCGGAAGTTACACCTGATAATATTTTTAAGTATAAATATAAGATTATTAATTCTGAAAACCCTTCTGCCCTGTTGGAAAAAATGGAATTTCAGACACGAGAAAACATAAAAAAAGCTTTCAGAATAAATCCCAATTTGCAAATTTTCACCGAGAATAATGTCAAGATTCATTACATATATACCGATTCTTTAGGCGAAATATTAAAAACAATAGAAATCACACCGGAAGATTATAAATAAAATCAATCATAATGAGCAATTATTTTTATATAGACAATCAGGGTAAGCAAAAGGGTACGTTTACTGTGGATGAATTAAAACAGGAAAATATCCGAAAAGAGACTCTTGTTTGGACGCAAGGAATGGAACAGTGGAAACCGGCATGCGAAGTTCCCGAGTTGAGCCGGCTGTTCACTTACCAATCAACACCAACTGCCGATTATCTCTTTGAAGCTAACCGGAATTATAGTTCGATTACCGATGCAAATCAGAAACCGATTAAACCCAAGACATGGCTTACCGAGTCGATTTTGGTAACGGTTATATCATTTCTGTTTTGTTGTAACGTTTTCGGGTTACTTGGCATTATTGCTATTGTAAAAGCTACTCAGGTAGATTCGGACTATGCCGGAGGAGATTATGCAGCAGCTTTGCAATCGTCAAAAGATGCAAGAAAATGGACGCTTATCGTTTTCTGGATTTCTATTGTTTTGGTGTTGCTTTACATTGCATTTTTAGTTGTAATGTTTTATTCAATAGGCTCAATCTCAGGAATTAGAGAATTATACGAAATATAATAATTAAAAAAACAGGCAAAAATGGAAAATCAAAATTATAACGACAATTGGTCGCAAAATGATAACAGAAATACTTATTCGGAAAATAATTCAGACATGACACCGCCTGAGTATAATCGGCAAATTCCTCCGTTAAAACCGACAACCTGGCTTTGGCAAGCTATTGCCGTTACGCTCTGTTGTTCGCCAATATTTGGCATTATCGGAATTATTTTCGCTGCAAAGGTAAACTCTTTGTACTATAGCGGACTTTACGAAGAATCCGAAAAAGCGTCCAAAAGGGCAAAAATGTGGGTAATAATCGGTTTTGTATTTGGGATCGTAGCTACGGTTTTATATACGATTTTCATACTCACTAACGACTCTTTTATGAGTTCTATAGAGCAGGTTATAGATAATAACGCGAGCGGTTATAACTACTAATCAATCTGCTCTGATTGAAAACCGGTAAAAAAATATGGATTGTTGCTGCCATGACTTTAGTGTTAGTGGCAGCACTTTCTGTTTTTTATATTTTCGACCCGCAAGAGGTTAATCTTTTTCCAAAATGTACTTTTAAAGCTATTACAGGTTACGACTGTCCGGGATGTGGTTCACAACGAGCAATTCACGATATGTTGCACATCGATTTTGCAGGAGCGTATTCGCACAATCCGCTTATGCTTTTCTTGATACCTTATCTGTTATTGTGGCTATTTTTTGAACTTCTTGGCGGGAAAAAGCTTCTACCCGGTTTAGATAAAGCCTTGTTCGGTAAATGGGCTGCTTATATCGTTTTTACGGTAATTGTTCTGTTTTGGATATTGAGAAATGTTTTGTAATGTGCAAGTTTTTTAATATGCCGGAGTGCCAATTCGGTGCACACCTCCCGCTCTCCGCGTCTCTTGTCTGTTTTATAACGAAAGCAGAGCTATCTTCTAACTTTCGCCTACTTTCCAAGTCTTGCAAACACGTGCCGGACACGTAACTCGAAGCACGTAGCACTCAAAACTTCTCCACTCTTTTCCTCAACCTATACCCAACTCCTCTATGCAAATAGACCTCTACTCCGGTATTGTTTTTTTCTAACATTACTCTTATACGGCGGATATAGTTATTAAGACTCTGCTCGTTGTATAATTCGGTTTTTTTGCCCCATATAGCAGAATAAAAATTTTCTCTCGGTACAGCGTCATCAAAGCAATCTATTAATTTCTTTAAGACAATATAATCCATAGGGCGTAAGTCAATTATTGAAGTATTGGCAAAGATTAATGTTCGGTTGCGAGTATCGAGTTGAGCATTTCCCACGGTAATAATATGCTCAGGTTTTTCCGGTGTCAGTTTTTTTATTTACACTCTACCCTGCTTACACTACTCACAATTTACTGCGAAAACGTAGAGAGACGAATGAAAATTATAAAAAAATAAATATTATTATAACTTATTGAATTAGATTAAACAATATCAATAGACATTTATATATGAACAATAGTACAAATATACATATACAGTATAAATTGCTTGTTTCTTTTGTATTTATCTTTATGTTGATTATCCCAAATTGTTTTGCTCAAAATTTCTGGCTTGAGTTATCATTGCCTGATAATATGGAGATAAGTTCAATAGCTTATAATAAGGAGGGAGAAATATTTGCAATAAATAAAAAAACAAGCGAATTATTTGTATCAAAAGATAATGGATACACTTGGACTTTAATGAACACGCCCAAACCATGTATATGGGTTTATGTGGATAGTGAAGATGAAATATTTATTTCAAGTAGTCAGGTAATCTTTCATTCCAGTGATAATGGTAGTACATGGAACAATATATCTGCAATTAATGATTATTTCGAAGTTATGATGGTTGTAGATAATATGATCTTCTTAACAGCCCTTAACGGCATTTATAAAACAGACGATTTTGGAATTACATGGCATCATGTCCATGAAGATTATACAAGTTGCAATTATATAACAAGTATGTTATATGCGGGAGAAGGATATTTTTTTGCTGGTGTAACAAGTTGGATGGGCGGTTGGGGTATGTTTCGTTCTAAAGACAATGGAGACACGTGGTCTCATATCGGATTAATTGACGATTATGTTACTTCTTTATGTATAGATTCAAAGGTAGTAATTTATGCCGGTAGTCACGGTAATCATTATTCGTATCAACCCGGCATCTATAAATCAACCGACTTAGGTACAACATGGGTCTCTGTCAATAATCAATTTCGCTCATTTTCGTTAGTTATAGATGAAAATGACATTCTTTATTCTTTAAGTGAAATAGGTGTATTACGTTCAGATGATGGTGGAAAAAATTGGGAGCCTGTCGATTCAGATATAAGTTTTTCTGAAAATTATAGATTGTCTTTGTCAAATACGGGGTATCTATATGCCTTCTACGAAAAATCATTTTATCGCAGTAAAGATGTTGTTGTAGCGGATATTTATAACTCTGAGATTCAAGAAAAAATATTGAATGTTTATCCCAACCCATTTACCGAAAAGTTGCAAATAGATGGTCTTGCTTCAGACCGTGCCACAATAAGCATCAGCGATATACAGGGACGTGAAGTTTATCGCGGCATCTACATGGGCGATGCCATAAATCTGTCTCATCTGCTGCCGGGTGTTTATATTCTTAATGTAAAAGCCGACGGCAAGAGTGGAGCGTATAAGATTGTGAAGTCAATGAGCAATTAACAATGTGCAATTAGCAACTATTCAATATGCTAACGGCTAACAGCCGAAAGAACAGATTTCTCACTTCGTTCGAAATGACAGGGAGCCGTTTATGATTTGGGTTCATTACTGACGACAGCCAAAAGCTAAGAGCAAGACAAGATTCTTCACTTCGTTCAGAATTCGCAGAATAGCCCTTAGACAATAACAAAAACTGTCGAATGTCGGGCTTTTGAGACAGCCCCATCTAAAAAAGTCTTTACCCCTTGCTCTTTATTTTTTACTCTAAAAATTATCACATTAATCCCAGATTACGCAGTAGAAAAGATGCCTCTTGTTTAAATTGTTGATATATTGTAAATTAATGAAGTTTGTCAAAAAAACTTTGCAAAATCTATCTCATTGAATTATAGCTTATTGTCTGTTACTTAAAAGCCTACTGCGTAATCTGGGTTAATAAAGTTTCTCTTTCAAAAATCTTCCCGTGTAAGATTCTTCGCATTTCGCGACCTCTTCCGGTGTGCCTTCGCATACAATATTACCACCCTTATCTCCGCCTTCGGGTCCGATGTCTATAATGTGGTCGGCACATTTTATCACTTCCATATTGTGCTCGATAATTAAAACCGTATGTCCCCTTTCAATAAGTGAGTCAAACGCTTTTAAGAGTGTTTTTATATCGTGAAAGTGTAATCCTGTGGTCGGTTCGTCAAAGATAAATAGAGTTGGTTCTGTTTTTTCTTCTCCAAGGAAATAAGCCAATTTAACACGTTGGTTTTCTCCGCCGGAGAGGGTGGTGGAGGATTGACCAAGTTTTATATATCCCAATCCAACATCTTGCAGTGGCTGAATTCTTTTTACTATTTTCTTTTCTGTAGCTCCCTTTTGAGATGAGAAAAAATCTAATGCCTGATTTACGGTCATATCCAAGATGTCGTAGATATTCATGCCCTTATATTCAACTTCAAGCACTTCCGAAGAGAAACGTTTCCCTTTACACTCTTCACATTCCAACTCGATATCAGCCATAAATTGCATCTCAATTGTGATGGTGCCTTCGCCCTTGCACTCTTCGCATCTGCCGCCGGCAACATTAAAAGAGAAGTATGCAGGTTTAAACCCCATCTGTTTTGAAAGAGGTTGCTCTGCATATAGTTTTCTTATTTCATCGTATGCCTTCAGGTATGTAACAGCATTGGAACGAGAAGATTTGCCTATGGAATTTTGATCGACAAACTCAACCGATTTTATCAATTTTAAATCGCCCGAAATATTGTTGTATTCGGCTTTTTCTAATGCCGAGCCTTTGTAATGATGTTGCAAGGCATTGAACAGTATGTCATTAACCAAAGACGATTTTCCCGAACCGCTTACACCTGTTACAACAGTCATCACGCCAAGTGGAAATTTCACGTTTATGTTTTTAAGATTGTTTTGGCGTGCTCCGTTTACCTGTATGTAGTTATTCCATTTTCGCCTTGCTGCAGGTATATCTATCTTCTCTTCTCCGGTGAGATATTTTACCGTGAAGCTGTCGGATTTTTTCTTCAACCCGTTCACTTCGCCCTGATACACCACTTCTCCGCCCAATCGTCCGGCTTTTGGACCTATATCGATGATGTAATCGGCAGCTCTGATAATCTCTTCATCGTGCTCTACAACCACAACCGTGTTGCCGATACTTTGTAAATTGCGAAGAGTTTTTGTAAGTAAATGTGTATCTCGCGAGTGCAATCCGATACTTGGCTCATCCAGAATGTAGAGTGAACCGACCAAGCTACTCGCGAGTGATGTTGTCAGATTTATTCTCTGACTCTCTCCCCCGGATAGTGTGTTTGACAAACGATTTAGTGTGAGGTATCCAAGTCCTACATCAAGAAGAAATTGTATTCTGTTGTTTATCTCAATCAGAAGTCGGCTTGCAATTTTAGTTTCGGTTTCGTCGAGAGTGAGACTATCCATTAACTCTTTCAATTCGGTTATGGGAAGTGTAACGAGGTCTGTAATGGATTTTCCGGCAATTTTCACATAGTTTGCTTCCGGTTTCAGGCGTGTGCCTTTGCATTTGTTGCAAGTAGTTTTGCCCCGAAAGCGTGCAAGCATAACCCTGTAATGTATTTTATACAGGTTTTGTTCAAGCATCTGGAAAAAATCGTTTATGCCGTATAAACCTGACGAATGGTCGCCATTCCATAAAATATCTTTTTCGGCTTCGGTTAAATCGTAATATGCTCTATGAATCGGGAAATCCGTTCTGTAGGCATTTTGCACAAAATCTCTTCGCCATTCACCCATCTTTTCTCCTTTCCAGCATTGTACGCACTCTTCGTTTACGGACAGGCTTTTATCGGGAATAACCAAGTTCTCGTCAATTCCCAATATTTTGCCGAAACCTTCACACTTTGGGCATGCTCCGATAGGACTGTTGAAATTGAACATCAATTCCGTAGGTTCTTCAAAAGCGATGCCGTCAGCTTCAAATCTGTTTGAAAAAGTGAAAGATTCGATACCTTTCTCTGTATGAAGACGCAAAACACACTCGCCATTTCCTTCAAAGAATGCAGTTTCTGCCGAATCGGATAATCTGTTGATTGTTGATTTATCGGCAGAGCAGGTAAGCCTGTCGATAACCAACATTATATCAGAGTGTTCAAATGGTTTCTTTTCGGATAAAATATCCTCGATTCGATAAAAATCGTTGCCTGTCGCTACTCTTGTAAATCCTTCTTTTAGCAGAATCTCAAGTTGCTCGAATATATTTCGTCCGTTTCTCGGTTGAATGGGCGAAAGCAATATCAATCGAGTTCCTTCTTCATACTCAAGCATTTTGTTTACGACATCGAGCACATAATGTTTTTTCACGATTGTACCTGAAACGGGAGATATTGTTTTACCGATTCGGGCGAAAAGTAATCGCATATAATCGTAAATTTCGGTAGATGTGCCTACCGTAGAACGTGGGTTTCTGGTTGTAACCTTCTGTTCGATGGCGATTGCAGGCGGTATTCCTTTTATGTAATCGCATTCGGGCTTATTCATCCTTCCTAAAAATTGTCTTGCATAAGTAGAAAGGCTTTCAACGTATCTTCTTTGCCCTTCGGCATATAGCGTGTCGAATGCAAGCGAGGATTTGCCCGAACCCGATAGTCCGGTAATTACCGTAAAAGTATCTCGAGGGATATTTACGTCTATGTTTTTTAGATTATTAACCCTCGCACCTTTTATTATGATATGATTGGATTTTGGCATGTTTTTTTGTTTAACCTACAAAGATAACCACTTTCTTAAGCACAAAAAAGTGTATATAGTCAAATATTACAAAATATTTTCCCTATTTTTGTGTATTCGGAAAATTGTTATAAAAAAGTCAAGAGTTATAGTCATGAGTTTATTGAATCAATTTACTTTACCATTAGACCATTCGGTACATGTTTTTGCTATTCTGTTGGCGGTTGTACTCTTTGTGCCGATAATTTTGAAACGAATAAATGTTCCCAGTATAATCGGACTTATCATTGCCGGAGTTATTATCGGTCCTTACGGGCTAAATCTGATTGATAATCAGCATCAAGGGGTGTCGATGTTTTCCACAATCGGGCTTTTGTATATAATGTTTATAGTGGGTTTGGAACTCGATTTGAACGAGTTTTTAGCAAATAAAAACAAGAGTATCGTTTTCGGTATTTTTACATTTATATTTCCAATTGCGATTGGATTCCCTGTTTGTTATTATCTGTTAGGATACGACTTTAATGCCAGTTTTCTGACCGCGAGTATGTTTGCTACGCATACACTTGTAACTTATCCCATAGTCAGCAGGCTTGGGGTTGCAAAAAATCAAGCTGTTGCAATAACGGTGGGAGGAACTATTCTGACAGATACGGCGGTATTGATTATTTTGGCACTTATTTTATCTGGTACCGCAGGCGGTTTCAATGTGATATTTTTACTAAAACTGTTTTTGTCTTTGGCTGTTTTTACTGCGATTGTTTTTCTGGTAATACCGCGAATTGCTAAATGGTTTTTTCAAAAAAGCGGAAGTGAAAAGTATTCTCAATATATTTTTGTTCTTTTCATTGTATTTTTATGTGGTTTCTTAGCTGAATTTGGAGGGATTGAGCCTATAATCGGAGCATTTGCGGCAGGTCTGGCTTTAAATCGTCTGATTCCGCATTCATCGGCATTGATGAATCGAATAGAATTTTTCGGCAACTCGCTATTTATCCCTGTTTTTTTGATTTCTGTCGGTATGTTGGTAGATATGTCGGTGGTTTTTAATGGATTGACAACTGTTATTATTGCCGGTGTACTTACTCTTACAGCAATTTTAGGTAAATGGGCAGCTGCTCTCTTCACTCAAATATCTTTCAAATATTCTGTAACTCAGAGGAATATAATATTTGGTTTGAGTAGTTCGCATGCTGCTGCAACTATTGCGGTAATTATAGTTGGTTACAATGCCGGAATATTGGATGAATATATATTAAACGGTACAATTATATTGATTCTGTTGACTTGTATTGTAGCATCTTTTGTTACACAAGCTTCGGCAAGAAAACTTGCTGTATGTCAAGAGAATGCGCCGTTGTCGCCTTCAGAGTTGGGAGCTTTCGGACAAGAGAAAATTTTGGTTCCTATTGCCAATCCGTCAAATATTGGTCATCACGTAGAACTTGGGCTTCTTATAAAAGATAAATCATCCGTAAATTCGATATCTCTATTGGGTGTAGTGCCTAACAATGAAGCTGCCGAGAAGAATATCGTCTCTTTCAGAAAGCAATTGCAGGAATTTATCGATAATGCCACTGCCGCCGAAATTGATGTGGATACAATAACCACCATAGATCATAATGCTGCAAACGGAATTGTGCGAATAGCACGAGAGCTTATGGCGGATATTGTTATTTTGGGATGGCCCGGTAAGATTGGAGTTTTAGAGAAACTTTTGGGTGACAAAGTTGACTTGATAATAAAGAATGTTGACAAAAACCTGTTTATCTGTCATATAGAACAAGAGTTGATAACGCATAAACGTATAGTGGTAATTTCGCCACCTTTGGTAGAGAAAGAGATCGGATTTAACATGTGGTTGCTCAAAATTGTGAAATTGTCGCAAGAGCTGTCAATCCCTATCCTGCATTTGGGACATCCGGATACACAAGAGATAATTACAAATACCAAAAATTTGGCAGCATCATTCACATTTCAACCTTTTGTTGATTGGCAAAAACCGCTTATGTATGGTGAATTAATCAGAGATGATGATATGATAATTCTGGTCTCGGCGCATCAAGGATATATCTCTTATGTGCCTGTGCTGGATCATCTGCCTACCCGGCTTGAGGAGCGATATCCGCATCATAGCCGTATTGTTGTTTATCCAAAACAACGTGCAGTGGAAGGTTTGTTGGAAAGCGATGATTCGCTGTTTGTCCCTTCAAACTTTTAATATCGTGATTGCAAGGCTGTGGCTCTCAATATCTCTCTTTTCCCGGGTGGACCGGGTAGTCTTTCTACTTTGAAACCAACTTCCTGCAACATCCTTCTTATAGAGCCTTTGGCACAATAAGTGGTTAAGATTGCATCGGGTTCACACAGCGAATAAATCTTTTGGAAAATTTGCAAAGTCCACATTTCAGGCTGTTTTTCGGGAGCAAAAGCATCAAAATATATAACGTCGAACTGTTTTTCGGTTACAAAATTCTGAGGATTGCTAAAGTCGAGATAATGTTTCTGTATTGAAAATTGCGGCGTAATCTCTTCCGATTCTTCCCATTTTGTAGCATGAATCGTTTCAAAAAGACTCTCTTTTGAAGGATTGAGCATTTTCGGGAAATTCAACTTTTTTGCATCTGAAAGCGAAATTGGATAAAACTCGAGAGCGGTATATCTGATGTTTATGTTGTTCTCTTCGCTCTCTAATGCGGATAGAAAAGCATTTAATCCTGTGCCAAAGCCAATTTCCAAAACCTTTATTTCCGATTTGGAGCATTTTCGCAATCCCGCATCAATGAAAATATGTTTAGATTCTTGAATGGCGCCGTGTACCGAATGATAATGTTCATTCAGTGTTGGTACAAACAGCGTGTGTGAACCATCTTCTGTTATTTGGAACTCAATTCTCATATTTCAAACAAAAGTAGAAAAAATAACCTCTCACACCAACTGTATAATGAACTGTTTTTACTAATTTTGTAAGTAAATAAAAAAATCAAAACTTATGAATAGATATGTTTTTCCACTTTTACTACTGTTACTGTTTGGAGCATGTAGCTCAAAAAACAGAAATGAACAAAACAATGTCTTAACGGTTACTATCGAACCGCAGCGCTATTTTTTGGAGCAAATTGTTGGAGATAGATTTGTAGTCAACACATTAGTTCCGGTAGGAGTGAGTCCGGAAACGTTTGACCCGTCGCCTTCGGTAATGATTAATTTGAGTAAAAGTAAGGCATACTTTAAGGTCGGTTTTTTAGGATATGAGAATGCATGGTCTGAGAGTCTGGCGGAAAACAATCCGCAACTGCCAATTATCGATTGCTCCGAAGGAATTGAACCGGTATTTGAAGGGCACGAAGCATGTTGCTCTCACAATCATGAAGGCGATGAGCATCATAATCATACTTCCGGAGCCGATCCACATATTTGGAGTTCTACAAAGAATGCACTCAAAATCTCAGAAAATATGCTCAAAGCCGTTATCAATATTGATTCTGAAAATGCTGATTATTATCGTGAAAACTTTGAGAAATTACAAGCTAAAATTATTGAAACGGATTCTATAATATCAGCTCTGACAAGTGATTTGTCTGCTCGCAGTTTTATTATTTATCATCCCGCTTTGGGTTATTTTGCCAGAGATAACGGTTTGACACAGCATAGTATAGAGTTTGAAGGGAAAAAACCTTCAACCGCACAAATTAAGAAACTGGTAGATTTGGCGCGTAATGAGAATATCAAGGTTATTTTTGTACAGAAAGAGTTTGATGAAAAGAGTGCAGAAGTAGTTGCAAAAGAAACCGGAGCAAAATCTTATGTGATTAACCCCTTGTCGTATGATTGGGATAAGGAGCTGATTATAATAGCAAAAATATTAGCAGAGCAATAAAATGATACCGATTATCGAAATAGAGAACTTAAATGTTGGATATCACAATAACCCGGATGTCCTTAAAAATATATCGTTCAACGTTTATGATGGCGATTTTTTGGGTGTTATCGGTCCTAATGGCGGCGGAAAAACCACCCTGTTGAAAGCTATTTTAGGGCTGATAGAACCTTTCTCGGGTAATATTAACTTCTTCGATAATGGGAAAAAAGTCAATCGTATAAATATCGGATATCTGCCACAAATGAGCCGGATTGATAGAAAATTTCCAATCAATGTGCAAGATGTTATTCTTTCGGGATTGACTTTGAGAGGGCGTAGATTTAAACATTACTCTGCCAACGATAAACAAAAAACGCATAATATCGCCCAAAAAATGGGGGTCGATAATTTGTTAAATCGGGCAATTGGTGATTTATCCGGCGGGCAGTTGCAACGTGTGCTTTTAGGACGAGCAATTATTGATAATCCGAAACTTATTATATTGGATGAACCGAGTTCGTATGTAGATAAACTTTTCGAAACCAATTTCTATAAATTGTTGGATGAGATTAATGAAAATATTGCCATAATGCTTGTTTCGCACGATGTTGGAACAATTATTTCGCATGTAAAAAACATAGCTTGTGTAAATCAGACTTTGCACTATCATAGCGGAAATGATATATCCGATAATTGGCTGATTGGTGCTTATGACTCTTGTCCTATTGAGATTTTAGGACACGGACAACTTCCGCATCGTGTGCTGTTGCAGCATGATAACGATGATAATTCTTATTAAACAATTGAAATATGCCGGAGTTGTTGTTGATTATACTCGCCGTTATTTGCCTTTTTGTTGGTGTGATTGGTACTGTGGCACCGGTGCTTCCCGGAGTTCCCGTTTCGTGGATTGGTCTGCTGATTCTCAAGTTTGTGCCGGCAACCAAAGATAGTCTGTCTTGGACTTTGATAATCGTTTTGGGTATTATTACGCTTGGCGTAACAATATTGGATAATATTCTGCCCTTGTGGGGTACCAAGAAAATGGGCGGAAACAAAAAGGTTGTTTGGGGTGCGACAATTGGTCTGTTAACAGGTTTCTTTTTGGGTCCTTGGGGTGTTATTTTAGGTCCATTCTTCGGAGCACTTATGGCAAGTTTGTTATCCGGTACAAAACTAAATAAAGCAACTATGCATGCATCCGGTGCATTTATCGGCTATATTGTCGGTCTGATTGTGAAATTAGCAGCGGTAGGGTTGATTGCTTTCTTTTTTGTAAAAGCATTCTTATAAAACAAAAACGGAGGTGTCTCATAAGTACCCAACTGCTGCGTTGCTTTCGATATTCGGTCTCAATAGCGTACTACGAGTATGCTTGTTTGTCCTCAAATCAACTACTTGCATTTGGACGCTTCTGAAACACCTTATTGTTTTTTTTGTTTTGAGACACCCTCGTTTTACCTCTGTAAACGAGGTATGTCGCATCTCTAAAATATTATTTATCTGTTCTTTATCAGATACTCTGCTATTTGAATTGCATTAAGAGCCGCACCTTTGCGAATTTGGTCTGATACAGTCCAAAAACAGAGACTATTTTCATCTGTCAAATCTTTTCTGATTCGCCCGACATAAACAGGGTCTTTTCCTGTTATATCCAAAGGCATCGGGTAGCTGTTTTTAGACGGCTCGTCCATTAAAATCACACCTTCTGCTTTTGAAAAAGCTTGTCGTGCCTCTTCCGTAGAAACAGGCTTTTCGGTCTCTAACCATATCGCTTCCGAGTGAGCTCGTATGACGGGTACACGTACGCAAGTTGCACTCACTTTTATATCGGAATGCATTATCTTTTGTGTCTCATTATACATTTTCATCTCCTCTTTTGTGTAGTCATTATCTGTAAATACATCAACTTGAGGAATCAGATTAAAAGCAAGTTGGTATGGAAACTTTGAGATTGTAGGTTTTTCGCCATTTATTAACTGTTTGTGTTGTTTTTCCAACTCTTCCATGGCTGTACTTCCTGCACCCGATGCCGCTTGATAAGTAGCCACGTGCACACGTTTTATATGACTTATCTTTTCAATTGCATTTAGAGCAACAACCATTTGTATAGTTGTGCAGTTTGGATTTGAGATAATGTTTTTGGGTATATTCAGAGCATCTTTTGCATTTACTTCAGGAACAACCAACGGCACATCTTTATCCATGCGAAATGCGCTTGAGTTGTCTATCATTATAGTGCCGTGTTTGGTTATTGTTTCTGCAAACTTTAAAGAGGTTTCGCCGCCTGCCGATGTAAAAGCAATGTCGATATTCTTAAAATCGTCGTTATGTTTTAACTCTTTTACTTCTATTGTTTTGTCACGAAATTTATATTTAGTTCCTGCACTGCGTGAAGATCCGAACAAAAACAGCTCTTTAATCGGAAAGTTTCTTTCTTCTAATATGCGAAGCAACTCTTGCCCTACAGCTCCGCTTGCTCCTACAATTGCTATATTCATATTTGTTTTCTTTATTATTGAATATTTATAAAAAAAGAAGATAATGTTTTTTAGAAAAAACGTTATCTTCAATAGTATAGGTGTGTGTTTTAATATTTTATTTTACCGCTATTTTTTTAACGATATTTCCAATTTTTACAATATAATACCCTTTGGGAAGATTTATGCTGTATTCGCTTGTACCGCTTTTTACTTTTTCGGAGTAAACTTTTATACCTACAATACTGAAAATCTCAAGAGTTCCCTCTTTTCCTCTGGGTAAATTCTCAACAATTAATTTGTTTTGAATAACGTTTATCTGAAAAGTATTCTGATTGTTTTCCACAGCGATTTTTTCTTGAGCCTGCAATCTGCTTTCTACTGTTGCAAAACCAAGTGATATCAACAATGTTAACAATAAAATTAAGTAAAATCTCTTCATAATGCACACTATTCCGTACAAAGGTATAAATAAAAATTTAATAATTGTGTCTTTTTGCCGAAAAAAAAGGATGTTTGACACAATAATTTATCTTGATTCAATTAATGGGCTTTTAGTTAGTCTCCCCTTATAAATTCAAATTACAATGGGAGAGAATAATTATATCGCTGTAAAACCCATCGGAAAATAAAATTCAAGAAATTCTCTTTGAGTCTTTCCATCATTTTCTTCAAGTTCCAAGCCGTTGCCGCTAAGT
>JBGZFC010000117.1:0-17638 GCA_041846575.1 Bacteroidota bacterium | reverse complement strand
GCTATACGCCGGACTTCAAATCAAGAATTTACAATAGGAAGAATTGCGGATAATCATATTAACTTTTCTACACTCGAAACAAAAACATTTATGTATGGTCACTATATTTCTTAATTTTTTGTTTGTATTTTTTCTCATCTGGAAATCGAAAAAGAAAATATATTTGTGTCATTTCATTGATTTTTTGATAACTATAATCACTTTAGTAAAAATTATTTTATCCTATCTTATCTTTATACTTTTTTTTGCAATTCGCAATAAAGACAAGAACCTTAAGTTAAAAAACCAAAAGATAAATCAAATTAACTTCGCGGATAAAACCATAATATGTTTAGACAGATATAGAGAAATATTGAAAAACAAACAAAGAAAATAAATAAATAAAAAACAACTCTCAAATCGAGTTTGATATATGCAAATTTATTCCTACCTTTGCACCCCATTTAGGAAGGAGGTTATTAAGTATATTCGTATAAAGAGAAGTATATCAACATAAAACAATCATTATAGGTGAGTAGTCGATTTGTTCGGAAAGCTCACAAGGCTAATACATTAAATGTATTAAGCTATCTTTGGCTTATGCCATAACAACTAATAATCAACTTTAAAAAAAAGAAATAAATAACAAAATATTATGATAGTAGTACAACTTAAAGAAGGCGAAAATATAGAAAGAGCCTTGAAAAAATTTAAACGTAAATACGAAAAAACAGGTATTGTAAAAGAGTTGCGTAGTCGTCAAGCATTCTCGAAACCTTCAGTAATTAAACGCAAAAAAAAGCAACACGCCGTTTACGTACAACAAATGCAAGAAAAAGAAGATTAATTTTGCATTTTTTCAGTTTTTTCTTACATTTGTAATTCAGTTATTGAATTGCACTTATGTTGAAGGAAAAATTTATAAAATATCTCCGTAATGAGAAGAATTACTCCTCTCATACGGAGATTTCTTATTTTAAAGACCTTACACAATTTGAAGAGTTCATAAAAGAGAAGTGCCATTCTTTCGAGCCTGTCCAAATAGAAAGAGACCACATAAGAATGTGGATAGCCCATCTGATAGAGCAGGGAGTAAAATCGGTTTCGGTTAATAGAAAATTGAGCGCATTAAAATCGTTTTTTAAATATCTGGAAAGAGAAGGAGTCGTATCCAAGAGTCCCGCAGAACATGTATCGGGACCTAAAAAATCTAAGAAACTACCATCATTTGCCAACGATAACGATTTGTCTAATATTTTAGATATCGAGAATAAATCATCGGAAGATTTCAATACGGTGCGTAATACATTTATTCTCTATTTTCTATATGTAACCGGCATGCGAAGGTCTGAACTTATACACTTAAAAGACTGCGATATTGATTTCTATTCTAAAAACATTCGCGTATTAGGAAAAAGAAATAAGGAACGAATTATTCCGCTTGCAGATACAACAATTGAAAAACTGAAAGATTATATTTACATAAGAAACAGAGAAGTTGAAAACAATTCACCTTTTCTATTTGTTAAGAATAACGGAGAGCCATTATATCCGAAAATGGTGTATAATATCGTTCGTGAGCAATTGGATGAAATTCCAACTCTGTCAAAGAAAAGCCCACACGTGCTTAGACACTCTTTCGCAACTGAGATGCTAAATAACGGGGCAGAAATAAATGCCGTGAAAGAGTTGCTCGGACATTCGAGTTTAGCTTCGACAGAAATTTATACACATGTAACATTCGAAGAGTTAGTAAAAGTATATAATAATGCTCACCCAAGAGCAAAAAAATGAAGGAGGGAATAATATGGAACTAAGAATTCAATCGGTAAACTTTGACGCAACAGAACAACTAAAAGCGTTTGTAGAAAAAAAAGTTAGTAAATTAGAAAAATTTTACGACCACATCATTCAAGTTGAAGTGATAATGAAAGTTGTAAAACCCGATTCAGCACAAAATAAAGATGTGTCAATTAAATTGGGAATTCCTAATAATGAGCTATTTGCAAACAAAACAGCAGATACATTCGAGGAGGCTGTCGATCATTGTATCGAGGCATTAGAAAAACAGATAAGAAAAATAAAAGAGAAAAAAGACAGATAAAGCAGAAAAAAACCGTCTAAAATTTTGGAGGTAACAAAATAATTACTACCTTTGCATCCGTTTCTCTCCAACCTACCGGAGAGAGACGGAAAAGCAAAAGCCTCTTTAGCTCAGTTGGCCAGAGCACGTGATTTGTAATCTCGGGGTCGTTGGTTCGAATCCGACAAGAGGCTCGAAAATATTGTAAGTTTTTTGGGGGCAGTTACCAAAGTGGCCAACTGGGGCTGACTGTAACTCAGCTGTCATTCGACTTCGGTGGTTCGAATCCATCACTGCCCACCAAACAGCTTATAATATTAGGACTTAGGGTTTCCAAGTCTAAAAATTCAAATTAGTTTGCGGAAGTAGCTCAGTTGATAGAGCATTAGCCTTCCAAGCTGAGGGTCGCGGGTTTGAGTCCCGTCTTCCGCTCTCAATTTACAAGCACTCGAAAAATTTTTCGGGTGCTTTTTTTATTTCAGTGTTTGTATGTTACCATTGTAAGCCTATCGAAGTAACTGTTTGCGGCAGTGTCCCCAAAAGGTTAGATATTGTCCTAAGAAAGAATACTGTCCAAAGAAAGTGTGTAAAGTAAAATTCTAAGCACATTACAAAAATTGACAAATATTGATGTTGTCTTGAAAATAAGCACTTGGTAATACATTTTCCATGTAATCCAACCCATATTTAAAGAAACGTTTTGGTTATGTTATGTGCCTCGAACTCTTTATTTTCAATAATCCCAAGATAATATCCGTGAACCCTGTACCCCAAGTATCGACTCATTACCATAAGATTTGCGAGGACGATAACCATTACTGCTATCTCCGTTGGAAAAGTTGTACTCCGAACGCTCTGATTTTATCAAGAATTCCAATGTCAACTTAAGAATTGGGTTCAACCCATTGTCTTCTTCCGAAAGTTGAGCAAGTATATTACTTGTCTGTTTCTGTGTAAATTCCATAAAGTCTTTTTTCTGTCAAATGTAAAGTTTTTGTCTATTTACACATTTTCTTGGGATAATATCAAATAATATTACTTTTAATGCCTGAATATGTGTTTTCTAATCATTTGATATTCATCTCTTTAATCAGATGTTCTGCTCCGGCATACTTATCTATTATGAACAATATATATTTTATATCCGCTATTATACTTCTTTGATAATCGGGCAGATACTCTATGTCACCACCGACACCTTCCCAATTACGGTCGAAATTCAATCCGATAAGTTCGCCTTTTCCGTTCATAACCGGGCTTCCGGAATTTCCTCCCGTTGTGTGTGTCGTAGCCAAGAAACAGACGGGCATTTTTCCGTTTTTAGCCGAATATTTGCCAAAATCTTTATATAGATAGAGTTTTTTCAATTTTTCGGGAACTACAAATTCCCAGTTATTCGGGTCTTCTTTCTCCATAATACCGTCCATATATGTTTGATAATCATACAATACGGCATCGCGCGGAGCATAACCTTTTACTTGTCCGTAAGTAAGGCGGATAGTCAGGTTGGCGTCGGGGAAGTGAGCCGTTTCGCCATCTTTGGCTAATATGCCTTCAAGATAATCTCTTCGGGATATGGCAAAAGGATTGTTGAATTCGCTCAGCTGCTGCCTTAGTTCGCTAGCCTCTTTAATTAGTGAGCGAGAGAAATTAAACATAGGGTCGTTGATAAGTGCATTGGCGGTGTGATTTTCGTTGATAAAATGTTTCAAATTCTCTTCGCTTCCGAAGATTGATTTTTTGAAAATATCATCCACAAAAGCATCTACATCTCCGTTGTATTCGGAATGAAGAGTTGCGAATGCTTCCGGTTGATTTTCTTTTGAAACCTTTTGTATATACTCTTTAATAATTGCTTTTGATATTTTTTTATCGACTTCGGCACTGTAGTCTTTATTGGCAAATTCGAGATAATCGTTGCGTAACAGCGTGGTGTAGGGTTCGATTTTATTATTGTCTTTCTCGTTGAATGCAACAATCAGAGAGTCTGCATTTTTTGTGGGTATTGAGGCAAATTCCAATCCGCGTTGCAATCCTTCAAACAACATTTTCTCTCTAAATCGTAAATCTTTTCTTCTGTTTACTATGTTTTCAATTGTTTTTAACGCCTCTCTATATTTAGAAGTGTTGTTTTCCGAACCCCATTTTGAAACTTGGTCTTGTTGTTCCCGTTTTACTTCGATAAACTTTCTGTTATCTATTGCCCAATTAGAACCGATTGCACTTTTGTAACCGTTTGTAGAGCCTGAATACTTGCTTGCATATTGAATATTTACTTGCGGGTCTTTAAGCATCTCTTCAAGCATAGCCTTTTGTCTGATTTCTCTCATATTGATTCGCACATCATTGTCAATATCTCTACGCTCAGCAACTTCCCACGATGTGTAATATTTGTTTGTTGTACCCGGAAATCCGATAATCATCGCGAAATCGTTTTCTTCAACGCCTTCGGTTGAAAGTTGCAACCATTTTTTTGGTTTGAAAGGAATATTGTCTGGCGAATAACTTGCCGGATTTCCCTTTTTATCGGTATAAATTCTGAACAGACAGAAGTCTCCGGTGTGACGAGTCCACATCCAATTGTCAGTGTCCGCACCAAATTTACCTATCGAACTGGGTGGAGCCCCAACTAATCTTACATCGGAATATACTTTTTTAGAGAACATATAGTAGCGGTTGCCTTCAAAGAACGGTTTTATCTCGACGTCAGTTCCAATGTTTTTATTCAGATACTCTCTCGCTTTTTCTTTTGCTATTCTGTTAAGATAGGATGGAGACAGGAAAAGAACTCCGTCTTTATCAAGCTCTTTATCTCTTTCTAAGCACTGTTTAACGTAATCGGTAACATCGTCTATCCTCTCGATAAAGGTTACGGTTAGTTCCGGATTTGGCAACTCTTGCTTTTTGTTCATTGCCCAAAAGCCTTTTTCGAGATAATTATTTTCTAAAGAACTGTGATTTTGAATTTGTCCGTATCCGCAATGGTGATTAGTCAAAATCAGTCCTTCGGACGAAATGACGCTTCCCGTGCATCCGTTGCCAAATTGCAGAATGGCATCCGTTAGCGATTCGCCGTTGGGATTATATATGTCGTAATCTTGTAATTGTAAACCAAGCTTCTGCATTTCGGATAGTTTTTGTTGTTTTAGCAGATGTAGCATCCACATTCCTTCATCAGCAGAAAGCGAAAAAAGAATAAAGAAAAAAAGTGTGGTAAGAACTGTTTTTTTCATTTTTGTGTATATATTTTATGTTGTTTATTTTAAGACAATAAAGATAC
Source organism: Bacteroidota bacterium (assembly GCA_041846575.1). Lineage (GTDB taxonomy): Bacteria > Bacteroidota > Bacteroidia > Bacteroidales > Dysgonomonadaceae > JBGZFC01. The sequence continues at coordinate 12,296 of JBGZFC010000117.1, read as the reverse complement.
TAAAAAAAATACGAATATCGGATATTTTTCCTAATGTTATTATTAATTGTCATTGCGAAAAACTTTTGGCTCTCGGTTCTCAACTTTCAACTGTCTGTTTACTATAAACTTGTCAACTAAAAAAAAGATGATTTGCTTATATTTACAATGTTTTAGCTTATCTTTGTAATTGCAAGAGCATTTTACGGCATAAAAACTTTTTAAAAGACTGTTTTTATGAATTATTTGAATAAAAATTTGCAGTAAATCTATTATATAAATTATGGATTACAATAAAATATTTGAGTCTATTTATCGCGATTTGCAAGGTGTTGAAGATCTTGGGCAAGTTGCTTCATATATTCCGGAATTGGCAAAGATTGACCCTAATCAATTTGGGGTTAACTTAACCGCTATCAGCGGAGAAACGTATGGTTTTGGCGATTCGGAAAAACGTTTCTCCATACAGAGTATATCGAAAGTATTCACTTTTGTAATGGCTTACTCTATTCTGAAAAGTGATATTTGGAAACGCATGGATTTAGAACCGGCCGGAACTCCTTTTAATTCACTTATACAGCTTGAGTATGACATGGGCATACCTCGCAATCCGTTTATTAATGCCGGAGCGATTGTCGTTTGCGATATTTTGGTTAGCGAATTGACCAATCCGAAAGATGAGATTATATCTTTTATCCGACGACTTGCGGGAAACGACACAATCAACTACAACCCCAAAGTGGCTTTCTCTGAAAAAAATACGGGTTATAGAAACTATGCTTTGGTATATTTGATGAAATCTTTTGGAAATATTAAAAACGATATAGAAACAGTAATAGATTTATATACTCATATCTGCTCTGTGGAGATGAGTTGTAAGGAACTTTCTAAAGCTTTTCTGTTTCTTGCGAATAATGGTGTAGTGCCTTATTCAGGAGAGCAGATACTCTCGCCAAGTCGCATAAAACGTACTAATGCCATAATGCAAACTTGCGGATTTTATGATGAAGCGGGACAGTTTTCCTTTAAAGTCGGATTACCTGGAAAAAGTGGAGTTGGTGGCGGTATTGTAGCCATTTTACCCGAAAATTACGCTATCACCGTTTGGAGTCCGCGTCTAAATAAAAAAGGAAACTCTTACAAAGGGATACTATTTCTCGAAGAGTTCACCTCTACAACTAAAGTGTCTATTTTTTAGTTAGGAGTTCTGATTATTGAGTTGGCGCACGTTGTGACTACGTGAGAGAGGGAGACGATTTTGCCTTCGTTATAATAGAATAGAGACAAGAAGCAAGAATTAAAACACAATTGTCATAGGGATTTGTAATCCCGACGTTTTTTTGTTTCACGCAAAGATCGTAAAGATTAACCGCAAAGCCCGTCAAGTTTAACATAGAGTTTCACGAAGAAATTTATATATCGCTGGTACGCTTTTGCAAAGCGTGTCTGCCGATAGGCTGTTATTTTCTTCACGACATACCGTTCACAGAATGGCACGAGCAAAAACATAGCAACCAACGGCTCAAAGTCCATTTGTTGCATTTCTGAGACATTAAACAATGGCGGCAGTATCAAAAATAAAGCACATCACTGTGTTGTCATACTGAATGGAGCTTTTAGCGGAATGAAGTATCTGTTTTTTTAGATGCAGGACACAAAAGCCAAGACTTTTTTGGATGCGCTTACAGCCAAAAGATAATAGCTAAAAGAATAGATTTCTCACTTCGTTCGAAATGACAGAGAGCTGTTTATGATTTGGGTTCGTTGCCAACAGCTAATGACTAACAGCCAAAAATCAATCGCCAAAATCAGTTATATTTTCGCTTTTATAGCCTCTGTTTGAGCTTCGAAACCTGGTTTTTCGAGAAGTGCGAACATATTGTTTTTGTAATCCTCAACGCCAGGTTGGTCGAAAGGATTAACACCCAGCATATAACCGCTGATACCACATGCTTTCTCAAAGAAATAGATAAGTTGACCGATAAAATAGTCAGACAGACGCGGAATCTCTATAATGATATTTGGAACTCCTCCATCAACGTGAGCTATTCGTGTTCCAAGTTCCGCCATTTTATTAACCTCATCTATTCGTTTGCCTTTCAGATAGTTTAATCCATCAAGATTGGTTTCATCGAAAGGAACTTCAACTTTCTCGTTAGGTTCTTTTATTGATAGTGTAGTTTCGAAAATTGTGCGTTCGCCGTCTTGAATCCATTGCCCCATAGAGTGAAGGTCTGAAGTAAAATTAACTGCCGCCGGGAAAATTCCCTTACCGTTTTTTCCTTCACTTTCGCCAAATAGCTGTTTCCACCACTCGGCAAAATAGTAAAGTTTAGGGTTGTAGTTAATCATGATTTCAATCTTTTTGCCTCTGTTATACAGTTCGTTGCGCACTACTGCATATATAGCCGGCAGATTTAATTCGTAAGAAGAATTTTCGTTTGTGGCTCTCTCTATATCTTGTGCTCCTTGTATCAGGTTTCGGATATCTATTCCTGCTGTCGCTATTGGAAGAAGTCCCACGGGAGTAAGAACAGAATAGCGTCCTCCAACGTTATCGGGAATAATAAATGATTTGTACCCCTCATTATCTGCCAAAGTGCGTAAAGCTCCTTTTTTTGCATCTGTAATAACTACAATTCTTTCTCTTGACTCCTCTTCGCCAAGTTTTTCAATAAGCAATTCTCGTAAAATTCTGAAAGCTATAGCAGGTTCGGTAGTAGTGCCTGACTTAGAAATGTTGATAATACCGAATTTTTTGTCTTTCAAATAGTTTACCAATTCGGCTGTGTAGTCTTCGCAAATATTGTAGCCGGCATAAAGGATTACAGGATTCTCTCTTTTTGTTTGAAGCCAATCAAGTGTACTGCTCAGTGCTTCAATAACTGCTCTTGCACCCAAATAGCTGCCACCAATACCAACAACTACAACTACATCGCAATTAGTTCTCAATTTTGCAGCAGTATCTTCTATCTCTTTTAAAAAATCGTCAGTAGTTGATGAAGGCAAGTTTACCCAACCTAAAAAATCGTTTCCCGGTAGAGTACCGTTATGTAAAGCGGTATTACATGCCATAGCTTCTTTTGCTTGAGACAGGATTTGTTGTTCCGAAACTGAGTTATAAACTTGATTTATTGTTAATTTTATTGCTTCCATAAATTTTTATGTTTTTTGGTTGGTCAAACTATTATATAATTTGTATAGGCAAAGCTTGTTTCTTTAGAATACTTCTATCAGTTTTTTTACAGCCAAGCTTGGATTTAGTTTTTCGTATAAAACCTGATACGCTACTTCAATAATAGGGGTATTTACTTTTAATCTCTGATTAATCTCGTAAATACATTTAGCTCCGTAATATCCTTCGGCAATCATCTCCATTTCCAATTGAGCTGTTTTTACCGAATATCCTTTTCCTATCATCGTTCCAAAAGTTCGATTTCTACTAAATTGAGAATATCCCGTAACTAGCATATCTCCCAAATAGTGCTGTTCGCAGATATTTCTTTCGAGAGGTACAGCATTTTTTAGAAATCTGTCCATCTCTTTTGCGCAATTGGTCATCAATACAGCTTGAAAGTTATCGCCATAGTTTTGTCCCGAACATATACCTGAAACAATTGCATAGATATTCTTTAAAACGGCAGCCAACTCAGTGCCAACAACATCTTGCGATACAGACGTTTTAAGAATTCTTGAATTTAGATTTTCGCTGAGAGTCTTGGCTTTTCCCATATCTATGCAGGCTATCGTAAGAAACGACATTCTTTCCAATGCAACCTCTTCTGCATGACACGGTCCTGATATAACGCCGAGGTTCTCAATTGGAATATTGAAATTTTTATTAAAATAGTTGCTTATAACCGTATTATCGCCGGGCACCAATCCTTTAAGTGCCGATACGATAAATTTATCTTTTAGGTTTCTGCTTGATACTCGTTTAAAATACTGCTTTATATATGGAGACGGTAATGCTATGATTATTATATCAGACTCTTTAATCGCTTTTTCTATATTAGAAAAAAAGGTGATTTGAGCCAGATTGAATTTTACATTAGTAAGATAATTTGGATTTCTGCCTAATTTATAAAATCCATCTATCTGATCATCGCGGCGCATGTACCAATTGATGTGATTATGATTCATCAACACTATTTTGGCTAAGGCTGTACCCCAGGTGCCGCCTCCCAATATGCAAATTTTGTCGAGTGAATTCATATATGTCTCTTTTTATGGATTATTATTTATAAATCTAAAATTTATCTATCCAAGATTTAACTTCATCTATTGTCGGATTTTTCAACTCTTTTTTTAGTTTTTTATTCAATCCGCAAATCTCTTGATGCAGTTTGTTTGGGTTTACATCTTTCAAGTCGGCTACTTTTGTGTATCTGGCTTTTTGGAAAATTTCAACCCATTCTTCAGGTATTCCGATTTCTGTATATTTTTGGGCAGAATCTTTTTGGATTATTTTTTCCGGACGCATTTGCGGGAAAAGAAGAACTTCTTGTATAGCTGTTTGTCCTGTAAGCAACATTGTAAGTCTATCCATACCAATACCCATACCCGATGTCGGTGGCATACCGTATTCCAATGCTCGTAAGAAATCGTGGTCGATAAACATAGCCTCGTCATCTCCTTTTTCCGACAGGCGAAGTTGTTCCTCAAATCTTTCACGTTGGTCTATTGGGTCGTTAAGTTCAGAATATGCATTTGCAAGTTCTTTACCGTTTACCATCAACTCGAATCTCTCGGTAAGTTCCTGATTTTCTCTGTGTCGTTTACACAATGGCGACATCTCTATCGGATAGTCAATAATGAAAGTGGGCTGTATATATTTTCCTTCGGCTTTTTCTCCGAAAATTTCGTCGATAAGTTTACCTTTACCCATAGTTTCATCAACTTCTATATTGAGTTTTTTGCAAACATCGTGAAGTTGAGTTTCGTCCATTCCTGTGATGTCAATTCCGGTATGCTCTTTTATGGCATCTATCATCGTAACGCGCGGATATGGTGCTTTAAAGTCTATCTCATTGTCTCCCACTATTACCTTTGTTGTCCCAAGAACTTTTAATGCTGTGTATTCAAGCATTTGTTCCGTGAACTCCATCATCCATTTGTAATCTTTGTAGGCAACATAGATTTCCATAACCGTAAACTCCGGATTGTGGGTTCTGTCCATACCTTCGTTACGGAAGTCGCGTGCAAATTCATAAACTCCGTCAAAACCGCCGACAATCAACCTTTTCAGATAGAGTTCGTTTGCAATTCTCAGATATAGTGGAATATCCAGAGCGTTATGATGAGTGATGAACGGACGTGCTGCCGCACCACCCGGAATGCTTTGTAATATGGGAGTATCCACTTCCAAGTATCCGCGAGCGTTGAAAAAATCACGCATTGCGTTGAATATTTTTGTACGTTTGATAAATATATCTTTAACATCGTTGTTTACCAGTAAATCCACATATCTTTGTCTGTAACGTAATTCCGGGTCGCTGAATTTATCGTAAGTAACTCCATCTTTAGTCTTTACTATTGGTAACGGTTTTAGCGATTTGGAAAGAACGGTAAGAGTTTCGGCATGTACCGATATTTCTCCCATTTGTGTACGGAAAACAAAACCTGTAATTCCTACAAAATCGCCTATATCAAGTAATTTTTTGAAAACTACATTGTAAAGGTCTTTATTTTCTTCGGGACAAATGTCATCGCGAGTTATGTACACCTGTATTCTGCCTTCAGCATCCATTAGCTCTACAAACGATGCTTTTCCCATTATGCGACGACTCATAATTCTTCCCGCTATGCTTACATATCTGCGTTCGTCATCGTCTTTAAAAATTTTTCTTATATCGGTTGAATACGCGTCAACTTTGTATAAAGCAGCAGGATACGGCTCTATACCCATGTTTTTCAGCTCTTCCAAACTTTGTCGACGAATTATTTCTTGTTCGCTTAAATCTTGCGTGTACATCTGTTCTGTTTTGATTTTATTGAATTTGACTTTCTATTATTCCACAAAAATACAAAATATATTGATATAAAAGACATTTATAAAGATTTTGATAAAACAAGTTAATTGTGAAACCTTTTCTCAGCTCTAATTATCAGTCGATTATTAAGATGTATTCTAAATAATAAAAAAGACAAAATTTAATCTATACTTAATGACGTTAAATAAAAATAAATTCTTAACTTTACAGCATAATCAAATAATTGATTGATAGCTAAATTATAAGACTTTTAAAAATTTTATTTTAGATTTCAGGACATTGTTTTTAGGCTGTTTTCGAATATTAAAACAAGAAAAAGAAAATGTTGATTTCTATTTTTATGTGTTCAACGTTGAATTTTAAGAATACCGTTATCTATGCTAATTTATATGAAAAAAAGTCTCAATGCACTGGTAGAAAACTTTGGCTTTAACTGTTTGTCATGTTTTAGCTTGCTTGATAGAAGTATATATTCTTTTTATACATCCGATATATTGAGTGATGTACTGAGCGAAGCAGATGAGGGGGCATTGTGGATTACATCAAGAACACATAAAAATATTGTTGCAATTGCACACATTAAAAAGTTGAGTGCTATAATAATATCAGGTAACCAACATATCAATAGAGAGGTTATAGACTTGGCAGAAAAAGAGAGTGTTCCTGTTTTGGTTTCAAACATGTCAACATTTGAAACGAGCGGGGTGATATATAACTGTTTTTTTGCCAATAAATCATGAGAGACTTAGCTTCGCATATTATAGATTTGATACAAAACTCTATTAGGGCGAAAGCAAATACTATAGAAGTATCGTTCACTGAGAGCAACCAACAAAATGAGCTAAAAATAGTGATTAGCGATAATGGGGAAGGAATGAGTGCGGAAGATATCACAAATGCTACAGACCCGTTTTTTACTACCCGAACAACTCAAAAAGCGGGATTGGGATTGTCTCTGATGCAAATGTCTTGCGAACAAACAGGAGGAAGCATATCTTTGAGACTAAACGCAACCAAAGGATTGCAGATTGAAGCAATTTATAAAACAGATAGCCCTGATTGTTTGCCTTTAGGCGATCTGAGTGGTACAATGTCATTGTTGTTTTTTGCTAATCCGAGTATCAATTTTGAGTTTTCATATTCAATAGAGAAATCCTCTTTTGAAATTAGCACTAAGCTGCTACAACAGAAAGGTATTAATATTAAACTCCCAAATATGTATAGTGCTTTAAGTGAATATATAGAAACAAACCTGAATGAACTTTTCGTAACAAGGAAAGAGAACAGTTATTTGTGCTAAAAAAACATCAATTCAACCGGAATAAAAATTCCAACATATTAAATATACAGATATGGTAAAAATAAAAACTTTAGATGACCTAAAACGCAGACAGGAAGAGGTCAAAGATATGATTGATTTACGCAATCGAGCCGAAAAACCTGACGAAATAATTCAGGTTAGAGTGTCGATGGGTACTTGTGGCATCGCATCGGGAGCAAAAAAAGTTTTGGAGTATTTTGTTAAAGAACTACCCGCACACGGTATTTCTGCAATAGTTACACAGACGGAATGCATGGGTTACTGTTTCGCAGAGCCTATTATAGAGGTTGTAATGCCTGAGCACGAACCTACTATGTTCGGTTTTGTAAACTGCGAAAAAGCTGAAGAGATACTTGAACGTTTTATAATAAACGGTGAATTGGTACACGGAATTATTCCGAATAATGGAATGTTAAAAATAATATAGTCATAAAAAACACATAATATCTGTTTTTCTTAATATGTGTTTTTATCTTATTAAATAGACTGATATTAATAATTTAAATCAACAAAAAACACTCATATATGAATCAATATCAAATACATATTCTCGTTTGTGGAGGTACGGGCTGTCACTCATCACAAAGCGAACAATTGTATCAATTGCTGAAAGAAGAGGTGAGGCGTACAAATCTTTCCGAAAAAGTTCAGGTAATTGCAACGGGTTGTTTCGGTTTTTGCGAAAAAGGTCCTATCGTGAAAATTATTCCGGATAACACATTCTACGTTCAGGTAGGACTCGATGATGTTAAAGAGATTATAGATGAGCATATTATAAAAGGACGAAGGGTAGAACGTCTGCTTTATACAGACCCGAAAAGCGAAGAGCATATTCCGGATTCGAAGCACATGAATTTCTATAAGAAACAGATGCGTATTGCACTTCGCAACTGTGGAACTATAGACCCCGAAAATATTGATGAGTCAATCGCTCGAAATGCATATCAAGCATTAGGTAAGGTTCTCGAAGAGTTAACACCGCAAGAGACAATTGACATTATAAAAAGGTCAGGTTTACGCGGACGAGGAGGAGCCGGATTCCCTACCGGATTGAAATGGGAAATAACGAAAAATAACGAAGCTGAACAAAAGTATGTGGTATGCAACGCCGACGAAGGAGACCCCGGAGCTTTTATGGACCGCTCTATATTAGAAGGAGACCCACACTCTATTCTCGAAGCGATGGCTATTTGCGGTTATTGTATAGGAGCATCCCAAGGGCTTATTTACATTAGAGCTGAATATCCGTTGGCAGTAAGGCGATTAAGAATTGCCATTGAACAGGCACAAGAATGCGGATTGCTGGGGAAAAATATTTTTGGGAGCGATTTTAGTTTCGATATTAAACTAAAATATGGAGCAGGAGCCTTTGTATGTGGAGAAGAGACATCTTTAATTCACTCTATGGAAGGCTTGAGGGGCGAGCCTTCAAACAAACCACCTTTTCCTGCGCAAAGTGGATATCTGGGTAAGCCGACTAATGTGAACAATGTTGAAACGTTGGCAAATATTCCGGTAATTATACTTCGCGGTGCCGAATGGTTCTCTTCCATAGGAACCGAAAAATCTAAAGGAACTAAAGTTTTTGCCTTAGCCGGAAAAATTAATAACGTGGGACTTATTGAAGTGCCTATGGGCATCACTCTAAGAGAAATTATTTACGAGATTGGAGGCGGTATAAAAAACGGAAAGAAATTCAAAGCAGTACAAACCGGAGGACCGTCGGGAGGATGTCTCACCGAAAAACATCTCGATACACCAATCGATTACGAAAGTCTTACAACTGCCGGCTCTATGATGGGTTCGGGAGGAATGATTGTTTTGGATGAAGATGATTGTATGGTTTCTGTAGCGAAATTCTATTTGGACTTTATTGTTGAAGAATCGTGTGGAAAGTGCGCTCCTTGTAGAATAGGTAACAAACGATTATACGAGATGCTCAACAATATCACGTTAGGAAAGGGCGAAAAAGATGATTTGGATAAACTTAGAAGTTTGGCTAACGTGATAAAAGACACTTCGTTATGTGGTTTGGGGCAGACTTCGCCGAATCCCGTATTATCAACATTAGATAATTTCGAGGAAGAGTATTTAGAGCACGTAGTAGATAAGAAGTGTCGTTCGGGACACTGTAAGAGTTTGTTCTACTTTGTTATCAATGAAGAGGCTTGTGTCGGTTGTTCTGCTTGTAAACGTTGCTGTCCGGTACAAGCTATCTCAGGCGAAAGACGCCAACCGCACGTAATAAACAACGACATCTGTATCCGTTGTGAGGAGTGTATATCAAAATGCTCGTTCGATGCTATTACAATAGAATTGGAGCCGAAGATATTTCATAAATTGATATAAATAGATATCCGAGAGAGGAGATATTTTTTTAGATTATTACTTTAAGAAAACATCTAATATGGAATTGATAGAATTAACAATAGATAAAAAGAAAATACAAGTCCCAAAAGGAACTACCATTCTGAAAGCAGCTCGTGAAGCAGGAGTAGAAATACCGACTCTTTGCCATTTCGAACTCTGCAATTTGGGAATAGAAAACAGACCGGGCGGTTGCAGAATATGCGTTGTAGAGGTGGAAGGACGGAGAAATCTTGCGCCATCTTGTATAACCGAAGTACAAAATGGAATGGTAGTACATACGCATACGACACGTGTATTAAATGCACGAACCACGATACTCAAACTAATTATTTCCGACCACCCGTTTGATTGTTTGGTGTGTGCCAAATCGGGACAGTGCGAGCTTCAGCAGTTGGCTACAAAATTCGGAATAAGAAGCGTACCTTATGAAGGAGAGCAATCGAAATATCGCAAAGATACATCACCTTCGATAATCAGAGATGTTGATAAATGTATTATGTGTCGTCGATGCGAAATGATGTGTAACAATATACAAACCGTAGGTGCACTTTCTGCAGTGAACAGAGGTTTTATGTCGGTAGTTGCACCTGCCTTCGAGATGAACTTGGAAGATTCGCCTTGTACCTATTGCGGACAATGTGTATCGGTATGCCCCACAGGTGCATTGACTGAGGTTGACCATACAAGTGAAATTTTACGCTTACTCAATGACCCAACCAAAACAGTAATTGTACAGACGGCACCGGCTGTTCGTGTCGCTTTGGGAGAGGAATTTGGCTTGGAACCGGGTACACCCGTTACGGGAAAAATGATATCAGCACTTCGTGAATTGGGTTTCAATTATGTTTTTGACACCGATTTTAGTGCAGACCTGACTATTATGGAAGAGGGAACAGAGCTATTGGAACGAATTAAGGGACATTTAGCCGGAGATAAGAGTGTGCGTTTACCTATCTTGACTTCATGCTGTCCAGGATGGGTAAATTTCTTTGAACATAACTTCCCCGATTTACTTGATGTCCCCTCTACCGCAAAATCACCGCAACAGATGTTTGGAGCAATTGCGAAAACCTATTTTGCAGATAAAATAGAAGTTGATCGAAAAAACTTGATTGTTGTTTCCGTGATGCCATGTCTGGCAAAGAAATATGAGTGTCAGCGGGATGAGTTTAAAGTAGATGGTAATCCTGATGTTGATTACTCTATCTCTACACGCGAATTAGCCGCTTTCATAAAACAGGCAAATATCGATTTCTTGAATCTGTCCGATGACGATTTTGATGATCCGTTAGGTGAGTCTACCGGAGCTGCCGTTATTTTCGGTAATACGGGAGGTGTTATCGAAGCGGCTTGTCGTACCGCATACGAAATACATACCGGAAAGACACTCAAAAAAGTAGATTTTAAAGAGCTGAGAGGAATGGAAGGAATTCGTTCTGCTTCAATTGATTTTGGAGGTGTGGAACTCAAAGTCGGAATTGCTCATGGATTGGGTAATGCTCGCAAACTCTTAGATGAAGTTCGTGCAGGCACATCTCAATATCATGCTATCGAAATTATGGCCTGTCCCGGAGGTTGTGTCGGTGGAGGGGGGCAACCTTTTCTTCATGGAGATAGTGAAACTATTGCTAAACGTGCTGCAGCTATTTACAGAGAAGATGAGAGAAAAACAATTCGCAAATCGCATGAAAATCCATCTATTATCCGACTTTATAAGGAATTTTTAGGCAAGCCGGGCAGTCCAAAAGCCCACAGTTTGTTACACACCCATTACTTCGAAAAGAGTAATGAAGTTACCATTAATTTATCAAATTAACAGCAAGTAATATGACAAAGAAAGTAGAAATATTATCCGAAGCGTTCGATTGTACAGAAAAGAAAGTGGGTAGCGACGGTATCGAGGTAAGAGTAGATCTTCCGAAAGAAAAAATTGATAAAATAAATGAAATATGCAATTCCCATGGAAATGACCCCCAAGAGTTGATAAATGTGTTACACGAAGCTCAAAACGAATTTGGCTATCTGCCTGCCGAGGTTCAGGATTTAATTGCTCATAATTTGCATGTTTCCGTCTCTCATGTTTACGGTGTTGTTACTTTTTACTCTTATTTTTCGATGATTCCTAAAGGAGAGCACCCAATTTCGATTTGCACCGGAACTGCATGCTATGTGAGAGGTGCCGAAAAAGTTCTTGACGAGTTTAAACGTACACTTAATATACAAGTAGGAGAGACAACCCCGGATGGTAAGTTCTCCATAAATTGCTTGCGTTGTGTTGGTGCTTGCGGATTGGCTCCGGTTGTTCTTGTGGGTGAAAAAGTTTATGGACGAGTTTCGCCCGATAAGGTGAAAGAGATTTTGGCGGAATATCAAGATGAAAGTTAGTGCCCATTATCAAAATAGATAGGTATATTAAAAGATATCACTATCAACCTGAGTTCTGTTTAAAGGGTATCCGATTATCTCATTGAAATTAGTCATAGAGCCTCTATTCGTTAAAATGCATGACGGACTTATAGGAAAAAAATAAAAAAAACAGATTTAGAAGAACAGGGCTAATTGCTGTTCTTCGTATGTTCTCTCAAAGCGGATAGCCGGTTTCTTGTCAAAAAAACAATAAGCCCCCAAAGCGG
>JBGZFC010000116.1:0-15345 GCA_041846575.1 Bacteroidota bacterium | reverse complement strand
TAATATCAAAAGTTATGTCTGAAGTAGCACAAAGAGTAATAGCAATTATTGTTGACAAATTAGGAGTTGAAGAGTCTGAAGTAACACCTAATGCAAGTTTCACTAACGATTTGGGAGCAGACTCTCTTGATACTGTGGAGCTAATTATGGAATTTGAAAAAGAATTCAATCTTTCTATTCCTGATGATCAAGCTGAAAAAATCGCTACAGTTGGAGATGCTATCTCTTATGTAGAGCAACACGCTTAATAAAACATTTCTTAATTCAATTTATGGAATTAAAAAGAGTAGTAGTAACAGGTCTGGGAGCTATTACACCGCTTGGCAACGATGTTGAAACAACATGGAAGAATGCCGTAGCAGGTAAGAGTGGCGCCGGACCTATTACTCGTTTTGATACATCATTGTTCAAAACAAAATTCGCTTGCGAGGTTAAGGATTTTGATCCGAGCGAACTATTCGATCGAAAAGAAGCTCGCAAATATGACAGATATTCTCAATATGCCTTAAAATCGGCAATGGAGGCAATGAAAGACTCCGGTTTAAATCTCGAAGAAGAAAATTTAGACAGGATTGGAGTAATTTTTGCAGCCGGTATCGGGGGGATTAAAACTTTTGAAGATGAAGTGGGAGGATATTTTCTTGCAGAAGACAAAGGTCCGCGTTTCAGCCCATTCTTCATTCCGAAAATGATAGCAGATATTGCCGCAGGGCATATTTCTATGATTTACGGACTGAGAGGACCGAATTATGCAACAGTTTCTGCTTGTGCATCTTCAACTAATGCTATAGTTGATGCTTTCAATTTAATTAGATTAAATAAGGCAAATATAATCGTAACAGGTGGTGCTGAAGCCACGATTACTCCGGCTGCAGTAGGAGGATTTAATTCGATGCAAGCACTTTCCACAAGAAATGAATCACCAGAAACAGCATCTCGCCCGTTTAGTGCAAGTCGCGATGGTTTTGTGATTGGCGAAGGTTCCGCTTGTCTTATTCTTGAGGAATTGGAGCATGCTCTTGCACGCGGAGCACACATCTATGCCGAGGTAGTGGGAGGCGGTATGTCTGCCGATGCTTATCATCTCACAGCTTCGCATCCCGAAGGATTGGGAGCTAAACTTGTTATGAGAAATGCATTGGAAGATGCCAGAATGTCTCCTGAAGATATAGACTATATCAATGTGCACGGAACATCAACTCCTGTAGGCGATATATCAGAAGTTAAAGCTATTCTCGATGTTTTTGGAGACCACGCGTATAAATTGAACATAAGTTCAACAAAATCAATGACAGGACACTTGCTCGGAGCTACGGGAGCACTTGAAACAATGTTTTGTATATTGACTTTGGAGAACCAGATTATACCTCCAACAATAAATCACGAAGCAGACGACTGCGATTCGGAGATTGACTACAATTTGAATTTTACGTTTAATAAAGCTCAACAACGAGAGGTTAGAGCCGCTCTGTCCAACACTTTTGGATTTGGGGGACACAACTCCAGCGTTATTGTTAAGAAATTCAACAAATAGGTGTTTGAAAAATTTAGGAGAAAGATAAAGGCTGCTTTCCGAAAAAGAAAGGAGCCATATCTTTCATTTTATAATATGTTGGGCTTTTGCCCTGATAATATCGAGTTGTATAAAGAGGCAATGACTCACAGATCCTCTACAATTAGACTTAATAAACATAAATGGACCAATAACGAACGACTCGAATTTTTAGGCGATGCCATTCTTGATGCTATTGTAGCAGATATTCTATATAAGCGATTCGATAATAAAAATGAGGGTTTTCTTACCAGTACACGCTCGCGGATAGTGCAGCGTGAAACTCTCAATAAGATAGCAGTTGAGATTGGTATTGACAAAATAATAAAATCTTCTACCAAAAACTTAGCACACAATACCAATATTTACGGTGATGCTCTTGAGGCGCTTATCGGGGCAATTTATTTAGACCAAGGATACCGTACTGCAAAAAAGTTTGTTTTTGAAACACTTATCAAACAGCATATAAATATCGACTCGGTTTTGAAAAATGAAGTTGACTTTAAGTCTCGACTTATTGAGTGGGGGCAAAAACATAAAGTTGATGTCGTTTTTGAAGTTACCGATGCAAGTTATGACGAACATAGCAATCCAATCTTTGAATCTTGTGTTATTGTCGGTAGGGAAAATCTGGGTTGCGGAAGAGGTTATTCCAAAAAAGAGTCACACCAAAAAGCCGCAAGGAAAGCCCTTAAGAACATAAGTAGCAATAAAGAGCTGTTTCTAAGACTAATTGATTCGGGTAAAGTTGTGTCTGCCGAAGCGGAAGAATTGGTAGAAGAGAGAGGTGTCGGCAATTAATGCCACCTAAGACTCTCCCCTATTTGCCGCGAATATAGAGATTGCTATATAAGCAAGTATTCCCCAGGCAATTCCCACAATTCCCCATAGTGATACAAAACCAATCATAACCACTACAAGCAAGAGTTGTTTTTCGTTGCCCTTTATTTGAAATTTCTTTATTTTAAACGAAAATAGAGCTGTTTCCGATACCATTAGCGCCGATAACACTAAAAGAAATCCCAAAGTTGAGTATAATAGATTTTCGTTGAGGACGGCCGTTTGGCGAATTCCATAGCAGTAGCTAACCCAAAAAATAGCATTGGCAGGTGTAGGTAAACCTAAAAAATGTGATGTTTGTCTATCATCCAGATTGAATTTTGCTAATCTGTAAGCCGAAAAGACCGGAATAATAAAAGCCATATAGGGTATTACCGTTTGTAAAGGTTCCAACCATTCTGGATAGGCACTTCTGTTGTTTAATAACACGAAAAGAGCAGTACCGGGAGCAACTCCAAAGCTTACCACATCGGCAAGAGAGTCTAATTCTACTCCCAATTTCGACGAAATACCAAGCATTCTGGCTGTGAAACCGTCGAAGAAATCGAATACAGCTGCCACAATAACCCAAATTACGACAGCGATATAGTTTTCCTGAAAAGCCATTACAATTGCTATACAACCCGAAAAAAGATTGGCTAAAGTGATAATATTTGGTATCTGTTTACGCATAGCAATAACTGTTTTTATTTAGGCAAGTGAGCCAGAAATGTTTGGTTGGCACGAACTTTATCGCCAATTTGAACTAAAATGTCACTATCCACAGGCAATAGAACATCCATTCTGGAACCGAGTTTGATGAAACCTAACGGTTCTCCTATATGTAGCTTCTCTCCCTCTTTCACATAAGTTACGATGCGACGAGCAACAGCACCGGCAATTTGCTTGACAAGTATGCGATGATTGTCGGGAGTATCTATGAGTATGTTGGTGTGTTCGTTTTCGTGACTCGATTTTGGCAAGAACGCGCAGCGAAAATTACCATCTACACGTGAGAAATGCACTATTTTTCCTGTTACCGGCATCCAATTGGCATGTGCATTAAAGAAGGACATAAATATTGAAATCTGGATGCGTTCGTCGTTAAAAAATTTGTTCTCTTTTATTCTTTCTATTGCTACAATTTTTCCATCGGCAGGAGAATTTACCATTCCTACCAAATCGCCTTTATATACTCGATTTGATTTTCTGAAAAAATTCAGCATAAGTGCATACAATATTGATGATACCGCAATTACTGTAATTAAAATAATTGAATTGTGAACAAAACAGAACAGTATTAAATTTATTATTGCGAGAATAATCAGTAGTAAAAGCAATATTTTTCTTCCTTCTTTATGGATATACATAATAATATATTGGTTTAAATTGATTCTGTTTTGAAATTCTTTTGTTGGAAAACGGAATCTATATTTATGGGATTTGTTTTTTTATTGTCTTTAGGTGCTATTTTCTCTAATGCGTCTTTGTTTAGATACGGTACAATTGACGGAATAATCAATTGAACCGGTTTATAGAAAAATGATTCTTCTTTTATGTTTGGCTTAATTATTTTTTCTCTGAAGTCAACTAATTGTATCAGGTTAATAACCAAACTCAAAACAATCATTGTTGTCGATAATGATATAACACCTCCTAAGATTCGATTGAGTAAACTTAAGTTTGTGGCGTTAAATATTTTGTGTATAGCTTTGGCTATAAGCGAAATAACCAATCCTATCAATACAAAAGCGATAGCGTAAGATATAACTGTGGCTATATTTTCCGGTAGATCTTGAAAATAATTTTGTAAATATGGCAGTATTACTTTAGCTACTTTTCCTCCAAAAATGGCTGAAAGGATGATAGTTAACAAGCCTGTAACTTGCATTATCAGCCCCTTTTTATATCCCTTGATTAAGGCAAATATTAATAGGAAAGTCGTTATTATGTCAAACCAATTCGTCATACTTGCATCGCTAAAATTAGGTAATGTCTGTCTTTTGTACTTCTATGGATTCATTAAGAAAAAAGAGAGCCTGTTGTGCAAATCTCTCAGCCGAATCTGTCGTAAAATATTGTGTTGTGCCGTTTTTTGAACATTTTATATCTATTTCGGGATGACGTTTTAAGTAATCTTTCAAGCTCTCAGCGACGTGTTTGCCTTGCGAAATAACGTCTATCCCTTTTGGAAGAAATTTCTTTATTTTTTTTATCAAAAGAGGATAGTGTGTACAGCCTAATATTATAGTATCTATATGGCTGTTATTGTTCAATAGATTATCGATGTGTTGTTTTACGAAATAATCTGCTCCCGGTGTATCATACTCTTTGTTCTCCACCAATGGTACCCACATGGGGCAAGCTTCGCCAACAACCTTTATCTGTGGATGATATTTCTCTATTTCGATATTGTAAGAACGTGATTTTATTGTGCCTTCCGTTCCAAAAATGCCAATCTGATTAGTTTTTGTGAACTTCGAAACTATTTCTACGGTAGGTCTTATCACACCCAGGACTCTTCTGTCGGGAGCTATTTGGGGCAACATTTTTTGTTGTATTGTTCGTAAAGCTTTTGCCGATGCCGTATTGCAAGCAAGAATTACTAAATGGCAATTCTGATTAAAAAGCCACTTTACAGCTTCTAAAGTGAAGTTGTAAACCAAACCAAATGAGCGATTTCCGTAAGGTGCGCGTGCGTTATCGCCTAAATAGATATAATCGTATTGAGGCAACAGCGATTTGATTTCTGAAAGAACAGTCAGTCCGCCGTATCCTGAATCGAAAACACCTATTGCTCCCGGTGTTGTGTATGTATATTTTTTCACAAAAATCGGGGTGTTTGTTTTGTTCTTATTTGATGCCCAATCTCTCCTTAACAAGATAATTTGCGTCTATTGCATCAGGTGTAACAAAAGCTACTCCGGGGGTAGCTATGTCGAAAATAACAGTAAAACCGTACTCTTTTCCTACTGCCGAAACAATGTCGCTTATCTGTTTTTTTATTGGCTCAATCAAATTTTTCTCTTGTTGCTCTATGTCTGTTTGTGCCAATTGCATGAACTCCTGCATTTTGTTCTCCAATTCCGTAAGTTCTTGCATTCTTCTTAGCTTTATATTTTCGGAAAGATTATTTTGATAAGTTATATAGTCGGAATACTTTTTATTGTATTCGTTTTCCATCATTTTCAGCTCTTGCTTATAGTTTTCATTCAGCTGCTGTAACTTTTGTTCTGCAGTTTTCTTGCTTGGTGTAGCATTCAGCAATTCCGTAGAGTTTATGTAACCTACTCTAATTGGTGCTTGTTCTTGAGCTATAGTAACAAAGCTTATTTGTAGAAATAAAAAACTTAATAAAAATGATTTTAAAATATTTCTCATAAATGGATACTGTTTATTACAGTTCACATCCTGTTTTTTTGAAAAAAACAGGATGTGTATATTGTTGAAATACTATTGTAATGTTGATATAAAACTTTATTCTAAAGATGCAATAATGTATTATCTTTTATTATAAAGTTTTTTTCACTTCCACTTCTTCAAAGGCTTCAATTATGTCTCCAATTTTTATATCGTTAAAGTTTTTGATGCCAAGTCCGCACTCATAACCGTTCGCAACCTCTTTGACATCGTCTTTGAATCGTTTTAAGGAGTCAAGTTCTCCTGTTAAAATTACGATTCCGTCACGTATTAGTCTAACTTTATTATTTCTCTTAATTTTTCCGTCTCTTACTATACATCCGGCGATAGTTCCCACTTTCGAAATTTTAAATGTTTCCAATACCTCTACGTTTCCTGTAACTTCTTCTTTAATATCGGGAGAAAGCATCCCTTCCATTGCGGATTTTACCTCTTCGATAGCATCGTATATAATTGAATATAGTCTTATGTCAACACCCTCTTTTTCTGCCTCCTTTCTTGCTCCCAATGACGGACGAACTTGGAATCCGATAATAACGGCATCGGAAGCTGCTGCCAAAGAGATGTCTGATTCTGAAATCTGTCCGACAGCTTTGTGAATCACGTTTACTTGAATTTCTTCTGTAGATAGCTGTATCAGAGAGTCAGCAAGAGCTTCTACCGAACCGTCCACGTCTCCCTTCACAATCATATTTAATTGTTGGAAGTTTCCAATCGCTATACGACGACCAATATCTTCCAGAGTAAGAAGTCTTTGTGTACGCAGAGATTGTTCGCGTTGTAATTGTTCGCGTCGAGCAGCAACGTTGCGTGCCTCCTGATCGCTATCCATTACATTGAAAGTGTCACCTGCTTGTGGAGCGCCATTCAATCCTAAAACAAGTGCCGGAGTTGAAGGACTTACCTCCTCTATTCGTTGATTTCTTTCGTTAAACATGGCTTTTACTCTTCCATAGTGCGAGCCGGCAAGAATAATGTCGCCTTGTCTCAAAGTCCCGTTTTCTACCAATACGGTAGCAACATAACCTCTACCTTTGTCTAACGATGATTCAATGATAGAGCCTGTTGCTTTTCTATTCGGGTTTGCTTTCAGTTCTAGCAAATCGGCTTCCAGGAGTACTTTCTCAAGCAAATCTTTAATTCCTATTCCTTTTTTTGCCGATATATCCTGCGATTGGTATTTACCGCCCCAATCTTCAACGAGATAGTTCATTTCGGCAAGTTTCTCTTTAATTTTTTCAGGATTAGCTCCCGGTTTATCGATTTTATTGATTGCAAAAACGATAGGTACTCCTGCTGCACCTGCGTGGTTTATAGCTTCCACGGTTTGTGGCATTACATTGTCATCGGCAGCTACAATAATAATTGCTACGTCTGTTACCTTTGCTCCACGTGCACGCATAGCGGTAAATGCTTCGTGTCCCGGAGTATCCAGGAATGTAATTCTTCTGCCATCCTCAAGTTGTACGTTGTATGCCCCGATGTGTTGCGTAATACCTCCGGCTTCACCTGCGATAACATTGGTATTTCTTATGCTGTCCAATAGTGATGTTTTTCCGTGGTCAACGTGTCCCATAACGGTAACGATGGGTGGGCGTGGTTCTAAATCTTCGGGTTTGTCTTCCTCTTCTGCAATTGCTTCAATTACATCGGCACTTACAAATTTGGTTTTGAACCCGAATTCATCCGCAACAATATTTATGGTTTCGGCATCCAATCGTTGATTGATTGCAACCATAACCCCCATGCTCATACATGTAGAAATTACGTTTGTAACAGGAACATTCATCATGTTTGCCAGGTCGTTTGCAGTAACAAACTCGGTGAGTTGCAATATTTTGCTCTCTTTTTCTTGTTGCAGCAGTTCCTCTTGTTGTTTTTGAGAGATTGCTTCGCGTTTTTCTTTTCTGTATTTTGCACCTCCCTTTCCTTTCCTTTTTTCGGTAAGACGAGCGAGAGTCTCTTTTATCTGTTTTTGTACTTCCTCTTCGCTAACTTCGGTTTTGATTGGTTTTTTGAAGTTTGATTTTTTGTCTTTTTTTGTATTACCGACATCGATTTTTTCTCTTTCTATATTAACTTTACTTTTGTCGATACGTTTTCTGCGTTTTCTTTTGTTGTCAACTTCACTTTCTTCTGCCCCTTTTTTCCTTTTTTCTTCGATAGTCTCTTTTTTCAAGAGCATTATGTTTTCGTCTTTTACTTTTTTAGTACTTTGAGCCTTTTCTGCTTCTATTCTCTCTTTTCTACGTTGAGCTCTAGATTTTTTTGCCGGACGAGTTTTATCGTTTATTGCATCTAAATCTATTGTGCCTTTTACAACAATGTTAGGTTCTATAACATTTTTCTTTAGTCTGAAAACATTATTGTCTTTGTTATCTGCATCGGTTGGTTCTTCTTTTTCCTCTTCACTTGTTAGTGAATTTGTTATTTCTTCTTCTTTTTCATAATTAGGAAAGTTTTCAGAATTAAGAGAATTGTCTGTTATCTCTTCCGATTGTTCAGAAGTTGCTTTAGGCTTAATATCTTTCGATTTTGTTTGATTCTTCTCTTTTATTGCCGTTTCATCTTCAACATGATTAGTTGGGACAGGCTCTTCTATTATTGGTAATTCCGCAGGTTTTTCGTTTTCAGGCTCTTGAACTTCTTTTTTTACTTCAAATTCCTCTTCTTTAACTGTCGGCTCAACGGTAGCCACCTCGGATTCGGGTTTAGGTTTGTTATCCAAATCTATTGAATCAACAATGTTGAATTTAGGCAGCATATTGTCGGGTATTTCGACTTTTATAACCTCTTTTTCCGGTTTTTCTTTTTCTATTTCATACCCTTCAATTGCCACGGTTTCTCTTTTCTCTTCTTTCCGGTGCAGCTTGTTGAGAGTGTCTATAGCAGCTTTTTTTATGTTTTTATCTTTGCTAAACTCGGCAATAAGTAGATTGTATTGTTCCTCTCCAATCTTTGTATTTGGCTTGGCGACAACTTCAATACCCTTTTTCTGCAGAAATTCGGCTAAAGTATCGATTCCTACATTTAAATTTCTTGCAACTTCTATTAATCTTATGGACATATATTTTTATCCTTTTCTTCTTTTTTTGTTTGGTTTTGAATAGAGTTTCTATTGCTATTCTTGATTCTCTAAATCTTCGTCATCATTTTCAAATTCGCTACGCAGAATTTCTAAAACTTCATCTACGGTTGTCTCCTCTAGGTCAGCCTCTTTTACAAGTTTTTCACGTGGTGTTGAGAGCACATTTTTTGCTGTTGAGCATCCTATGCGTTTTAGTTGGTCTATTACCCAACCATCTATTTCGTCTCTAAACTCATCTAAGTAGATATCTTCCTCATCAAACTCATCTAATTCCCTGAATACTTCAATGTTGTATCCTGTAAGCATAGATGCTAATTTGATGTTTGTTCCACCTTTTCCGATTGCTAAGGAAACTTCATCGGGGTGGAGGAAAACGTCGGCTCTACGCTCTTCTTCTTTTATAGAGATAGAGTTTATTTTGGCAGGGCTTAATGCTCGCTGCATATATAGGTTGATATTGTTTGTATAATTTATAACGTCGATATTTTCGTTGCGCAATTCACGAACTATACCGTGTATGCGAAAACCCTTCATCCCGACACAAGCTCCTACCGGGTCGATGCGGTCGTCGTATGCTTCAACAGCAACTTTGGCTCGTTCTCCGGGTATGCGAGCAATTCCCTTAATAGTGATAAGCCCATCAGCTATTTCAGGTATTTCCATTTCAAATAGTTTTTGAAGGAAAACGGGAGATGTGCGTGAAAGAATAATTTTGGGGTTGTTATTTTTGTTCTCAACTCTTGCTACTATGGCACGAACATTGTCTCCTTTACGGAAAAAGTCGCTTGGTATTTGTTCTGTTTTTGGCAAGATGAGTTCGTTATGCTCGTCATCGAGTATGAGTAACTCTTTTTTCCAAACTTGATATACCTCTCCCGAAACTATTTCACCAACCTTCTCTTTGTATTTGTTGTATAAATTGTCTTTTTCTAATTCTAATATTTTTGATGCCAACGTTTGGCGTAAATTGAGAATCGTTCTTCTTCCGAAATGCTCAAGTTTTACCTCGTCGGTAACTTCCTCTCCCACTTCAAAATCCTCGTCAATTTTGTGTGCTTCAGTCAGTGTAATTTCCAAATTGGCATCTTTAAGTTCGTTATCTTCAACTACTGTGCGATTTCTCCAAATTTCCAAATCGCCCTTGTCCGGATTGATAATAATGTCAAAATTTTCATCCGTACCCACTGTTTTAGCAATTACTCCGCGAAATGACTCTTCCAGAACGCTAATCATAGTGGCTTTGTCAATGTTTTTTAGTTCATTGAATTCCGAAAATGTATCTATAAGGCTGATTGTTTCCTTTTTCTTGCCCATAATTGTGTAATTTTTGTTTTTAGATAAGGCGATTTATAATTCCCTTTTTCTAAATTGTCAACAATTTGTTAATTCTTTTCTATTTATTATTGTTTTTCTAACTGTTTTGTATTCTATTAAAAACGGATAAGGAGTTTTGTCTGTTTTACATCGTTGTAAAGAATGGTAATGTTTTCTTTTACTTCTGTTTTGCGTTTACTTCCTTCTACTTTTTGCATTTTTGAAACTTCAATTGTAAAATCTGTTTCGGATGACGAAACCAATACTCCTTTCAGTTTTTCTCCTTTTTTGGTTAATACTTCCACTTCTTTTCCTTCAGACTTCTTATATTGGCGAATAGTTTTAAATGGCGATGTAATACCGACTGAAGTTACTGTCAATTCAAAATCTTCAACGTCTCTATCCAGACTCGATTCTAAGAATCGGCTTAGATTGATACAGTCTTCAATATTAACTCCATTGTCGTTATCTATTTCAACCGTAATAATATTTCCGGGGGTAATATTAATATCCACCAGGTAGTCCGAAGAGTTTTCCAGAAACTTTTCAGCTAATGTCTTTATATCGTTTTTGTCAATCATTTTTCCGAAAAAACAAAAAAGGAGCATCTGTTTCCTTGCTCCCTCTCATAGTTTGTTTTTGCAAAAATACTATATTTTAATGGATTGACAAAAAAAAACAGCATTTTTCTCATTATTTTCACAAAAATATAAATTCAAATAGTAAATGTAGCACTAAGTAAAAAAAGATATAAGGGCTACACCTCTTATCTTTAGTGCAAAATTTCTTACTTTTGTGTTGCAATAGATTACAGGTTATATAACGTAGCATTAACTTGGAAAAAATGAATGTTTTTTTTATTCTTTACAAAACAACTTTGGATAATCAATACTTTTATACTATATACTCGCCTTTGTTCTCTTATTTTTATTAACTTTGTGCAGATATAAATATTAATTACATATCAAACATTTTATATAAAACACAACATTAGGTATATGAAAAAATTCATTTTAGCAATTGCGTTTTCTCTGATGATTATTGTACCGTCTGTTTTATTTGCCCAAACAGAACAAGCCGAAACACAAGATACTAACTCATCAGCAAAAACAACGTGGATAAATAGAGTTGAAAATTGGTATGAAAACAACATGAATTATGGCAGTATCGTACTGTTGATGACAATCGAAAGTTCGTTTATACCATTCCCGTCCGAAGTTGTAATTCCTCCCGCGGCATATATAGCAAGCAAACCCGACAGTAATCTAAATATATTTTTGGTAATAGTTTTCGGCACAATTGGTGCACTAATCGGTGCATTTATAAACTACTTTTTAGCTTTTTGGTTGGGACGCCCCGTTCTTTATAAACTTGCCGACAGCAAAGTGGGGAAATTCTTACTTTTGAGTAGCGCAAAAGTAGTTAAAGCCGAAGATTACTTCAATGCTCACGGTAAAATATCTACATTTATAGGACGATTAATTCCCGGCATAAGACAATTAATCTCTTTACCCGCAGGGTTAGCTAAAATGAATTTACTTTCATTTTCAATTTTTACCGTCATGGGAGCCGGTATTTGGAATATCGTTTTAGCTCTTTTGGGATATTTGGCACACGGACAATCAGATTTAATCAATAAGTATAGCCATGAGATAGGTTATATTATAATTATAGTTTTAATTCTGTTTATTGCTTTTATTGCTCTTAGAGCCTATATAAAAAAGAAAAAAACAACTCACAAAACTCGTAAAGAATAAGAGTATTCTCTTTTATTTGCCATGTTGTTTTTGTTGGCTGTCAACTCTTATCCGTTAGCTATCGGCTGTCGGTCGGCATTTTGCCTTTTCACTTGATTTTTTTCGGCAAAAGACATGCAACGTTATACAAGGAGGCGTAAAAGACTCTAAAGAGTTAACATTTATACGAAATTTTTCCTTGTTTTGATTCTTGCGTCTTTTTTCTCTTAGTAAAGCCTATATTTCTTTTTTAATAGTATTTTTTGTAAACCCCGATAAAATGTTTTGAATCCCGAAAACTCTTAAACCAAGAGTTTAAGCTATCCAACAGAATAGGAGAGTTTTTTCTTACAGCCCATGACTGTAATTGAGTGAAAGTAATATCTGTTCTTATATCTATTTCGGGAAGTCGCTCAGCCAATTGCTTGGCAATCTCTTCATCACATACGGTAAAATCTATGTCTCCTGACGAAACCATAATAACTAATTGTTCGGAATCGTACATTTTGTTTTCTTCAATAAATATGGTATCTCCGATTTCGTCCGACAAGTTTTGCAATCGAAGTATAACCGGAGAATTCTCGGGAACATGAACAGTTTTCTTGGCAAGATTCAGATGTTGTCGTATTGGTTCAACACCTTCGTTATAAGCAGAAGACCGTTGCACCAAAACCTGCTTATTTAACACTATGGAATCTACAAAGTTGTAGTTTTCGCGTAAAGCCACATCTACAGGAATATTGCGAGCCACCACATCATATTTTCCTGCCGACAAACCGGCTAAGTTTTCGTCTAAACTATTTTCCAGAAACAGATTCACTTTAATAGCCCAGTCCCTTTCCAATGCCTTAATAATTTCGTATTGAAAACCCATTATTGAGTCGCCTGAAACAAAATATCCGACAGAATTATAATCCGTTACAATATTCAAAACTCCCGACTCCTTAATTTCCGGAAAATCTCTATCTCTACTTTTCTTCCGATTACTGTTTTTTACGTTTTGATATAGAAAAACAAACAAGAAAACGGAAAAACAAAGAGTTGCAATATAAACAAAAAGTGTCTTTTTTGTACTTTCCACGAAGAAATATTTTTAATTGTGCAAATCGACAGAAACACCAAATTTCAAAACAAACGGATTTACCGGGTAATTGGGAAGTGAAAAATATTCACGAGGCTTCCAAAATGTTGAAGCTACGTTATAAAGCATAACAAAAAATCGTGTCTGCTTAAGATGCATATTTGCATAAACCGTTGCAATAGGATAATTACCCACCTCTTTTTCGTTTTGGTTATAAAACTGCAACAAAGCAGGCTCGTAACCGGGTGCATAATAAAGAGTATGATAATGTGCGTCAAATCCGAATTGCAAAGTAAGTTCTTTTGCCAATAGCGCCTTAATATACATATTGGTATATAAACTCAATTTGGGTAATGGAATAACACTGCTATTACCACTTGTCTGATAAACAACCTGATTGTTCCAGTTGAAAATCCCGAATCGCAAATTTTGATCTACCCTTGCCATCAACACTTGCACGTTTTCGGCATGTTGAGTAATTTCGGCATCTCTATTAAGATAGATATAATTTTGCAGATTTTCTACCCCTACATGAAAGGTTGTATTTGTAAAAGGCACAAACAGTTTACCTCCTATATAAGCCCTCCGAATGTCGCCAAAATTATGCGTCCATTTAAAGTATTTCGACTGATAATTCTCTTCAAAATATTTTGGTTTGAGATTTTTTACATAGCTTTCTGCCGAGAGAGTTGTTGTTTTTCCTGCAATTTGAAAAGCAGTCTGAACCATTCCCATAACTCGAAATTCGCCCAGGTTGGCACCCAACACTCCCAAATCTGCCTGAATATTAAATCTCAGATTTTCTCCCTGCTGTTTATTTAATATTCCTCCAATGGTAACAGCATTTTCGGTATGCTTTATCCTGCCATCGGCTTTTTGAACATCAGGCATGGTGTAATTTCGCCATTCATACTCCATAAAACCGGACAATCCGAATTTCACCCACGGTTTAAATCCCTCACGAAGTGAAAGAGCCAATCTCTTCTTAAAAGACCTGTACGTTACGCTATCGTCAACAGACGCATTATAGTATCTATTTTTATAAAACTGATCGATATACTGCATAGTTTGATCATTTACCGTAACACTCGTGGTATCATACGATAAGAAACGTCTGTTTTGCGAAGAATAGTGCGATGTAAATATTATGCTTGCCACAGGTACAAACTCGCTAACTCCTTTATGTAACGAATCTCCTAATACTTTTCTAAATCCTAAATTATATTTTCCGGAAAGAAACAGATGTGTAGCAGCTAATTTATTCCACGTATTTGTAAATCTCACCGGAATATCAGATGATGAGAAGTTTTGTCCTATTGAATCGGGCTCTGTGATAAACATATCATCGGTAATACCTCCATTTTCAAACTGCTTTATTGAGGAAGTCGATGCATAAATATGCGATTCGAATTTATCGCTAAGATAGTTCCCAGCAATAAGCCAATCGTTATGTTTCACAGCTTGAGATTTGTAAAAACCTTTTGAATTAATCAAATCTCCCTCTAAGGTAAAATTGATTCTTTTATTCAGATTCAGTGTCAACAGAGGCTTTAAGCGATCTTCTCTATACTGTCTGTTACCGGCTCTCTGGTAATTTATTCGAGAATAAGCAACACGAGTATTGTGAAAAATGTAAGTTTCAGGATTTTTCAAATAAGGATAATAGACATCTTCAAACATAAACTGTCCTCGCTCACGATTGTCGAAGAAAATCTTCGACACAGCAGGCGAACCCAACGGTCCTAAAAAACCCATAGCTACAGAGTATCCGTCGGGCAAAGTTGTTTGTTGATAATTGTATCTAAGCGTATCCATTGGTAAAATATAGCGGTCGCCATTTCGAGAATTATAACGCCAAACAATTGCCGAAGGCAGAATCATATTTAATGTATCTACCTCATTATCTAAATTTTCAGGCATTGAGCTTGGAAGTAAATCAAGGGAGTCCGGATTGGTGGTTATTTGAGAAGCATCGGGCAAAATAACACGTGCTTGCGACATGGCAACAGCCGCAAACATGAAAAATATAAGTTGTAAAAGGAGTTTTCGCTTCATCGGGTACAAACTTACATAAAATTTTGCCATGTAATTGTAATGATAAGATTTTTTTTGAGTTTTTTAAATGAAAAATGCAATTAAATTATCGATTTATCGAATAAAAAATAGAAACTGCATTCAAACAAAACATTTTTTATCAAATATCCGGTTTTCGTAGATTCAAGTATTAAATGCAACATTGTTTGGCAAAGATGCAAAAAATATTTTTTTCGGGTTATCAAAATTTAATTTTTTTCTTGGTCTTTTGTTTAACTCATATTGTACTTGCTTAATATCC
>JBGZFC010000115.1:0-6376 GCA_041846575.1 Bacteroidota bacterium | reverse complement strand
GAAGTGAAGAATCTATCTTGCCATTAGCTTTAGCTGTTGGCTGTCAGCTGTCAACTTTTGCAGGAAATATTATAAAAACGTCTTAAGTCTTTGCTCTTGTGTCTTGCATCTAAAAAAACAGATACTTCATTCCGCTAAAAGTTCCATTCAGTATGACAACATGGTGATGTGATTTACTTTTGAGACTGCTGCTTTGAAATAATTTTTTCCATTTTTATCGAAACGTGACATCTCGCGTATTGTATATGCAAGCCGAAAGATACAATATGCAAAGCTCAAGAGCAATGGACAATGTTTTTTTGTGATTGGCGAACAGTGTTTTATGCATGGAAGGCTTGGCTACATGTTTACTCATTTACTTTTAAATATGCTTACGGAATGTCTTTTTTTTAGTAAAATGAAAATGGATTATTAAAGAGCAATGGTTTCTCCTTTTTTATGTGTTAAAGACGATTAGTACCTGAAAAAATAGCACCTTTTTTATAAAACATTCAACCTGAAAACTGAAATTTTGTCATATTATTCATATCTATTGCAAAAAATAATCAGACGATATTTTTTGGCACAGAATTCGCATATAGAATAGTGTGTTTATACAAAAAGACTTTAATTCAAAAATAATAATAACAAAAAAATAATGAATATGAATATTAAACCATTAGCAGACAGAGTGTTAGTAAAGCCTGCAGAAGCAGAAGAAAAAACAGTAGGAGGAATCATTATTCCTGACTCGGCAAAAGAGAAACCTTTAAAAGGAGAAGTAATTTCAACAGGTAAAGGCACAAAAGACGAAGAAATGGTAGTACAAGCCGGCGATAAAGTACTTTACGGCAAATATGCAGGTACCGAAATAGAGTTAGAAGGCTACAAATACCTGATTATGCGTCAATCGGATATTCTGGCAATCATTAAATAAAAAATCAGAAAAAATAAATCATTTTAGAAATAATAAATCAACAGTCAAGGGAAAAAGTCCTAAGCCTTTGTTCTTGACTATATAAATCTTAATAAAAACATGGCAAAAGAGATAAAATTTGAAATAGAAGCACGCGACTTATTAAAAAGCGGTGTTGATTCATTGGCAGATGCAGTAAAAGTTACATTAGGACCTAAAGGACGTAACGTTATTATAGATAAAAAATATGGTGCACCGCAAATCACTAAAGACGGTGTAACTGTTGCAAAAGAGATTGAATTGGAAGATGCTTTCGAAAACATGGGAGCACAATTGGTAAAAGAGGTAGCCTCTAAAACCAACGACGATGCTGGCGATGGCACAACAACAGCTACGGTTTTGGCACAGTCAATTATTGGGGTAGGTCTGAAAAACGTTACTGCCGGCGCCAATCCTATGGATTTGAAACGTGGTATAGATAAAGCGGTTGCCACAATAGTAGCTAACTTGAAAGAACAAGCGGTAGAAATCGGTGACGACTTGAAAAAAATTGAAAACGTTGCAAAAATTTCAGCCAATGGCGACGAAACTATCGGAAAACTTATTGCCGAAGCGATGGAAAAAGTAAGCAAAGAAGGAGTTATTACCGTGGAAGAAGCCAAAGGAACAGATACTTACGTTGATGTTGTGGAAGGTATGCAATTCGACAGGGGATATATTTCTCCTTATTTTGTAACTGATACCGAAACTATGGAAGTGGAATTTGAGCACCCGCTTATCTTGATTCATGATAAAAAAATATCAGCTATTAAAGACCTGCTGCCGATACTCGAAAAGGGAGTACAAACAGGAAAACCATTATTGATAATAGCCGAAGATATCGATTCTGAAGCACTCACAACTCTGGTTGTAAACAGATTGCGTGGCTCATTGAAGATTGCAGCCGTAAAAGCTCCCGGATTTGGCGACAGAAGAAAAGAGATGTTGGAAGATATAGCTGTTTTGACAGGTGGTGTTGTTATTTCTGAAGAAAAAGGATTAACTCTCGAAAACGCTACTCTTGAAATGTTGGGTAGTGCCGAGAAAGTTACTATTGACAAAGACTCAACCACCATTGTAAACGGAGAAGGCGAAAAAGAAGCTATCCAAAGCCGCATCGGACAAATTCGTACTCAAATAGAAAAAACTACATCAGATTACGACCGCGAAAAACTACAAGAGCGTTTGGCTAAATTAGCCGGCGGAGTAGCGGTTCTTTACGTTGGAGCTCCATCGGAAGTGGAAATGAAAGAGAAAAAAGACCGTGTTCAAGATGCTCTTTCGGCAACTCGCGCAGCAGTTGAAGAAGGAACTGTTCCTGGCGGTGGTGTAGCTTACATACGTGCAAGTGAATTGTTGGAAGGTATGAAAGGCGAAAACGATGACGAAACTACAGGTATCGAAATTGTGAAACGTGCAATTGAAGAGCCGCTTCGTCAAATTGTTGCCAATGCCGGAAAAGAGGGCGCTGTTGTAGTGCAAAAGGTGCGTGAAGGAAAAGGCGATTTCGGATATAATGCACGAGCAGAAAGATACGAAAACCTGTTCGAAACAGGAGTTATCGACCCTGCGAAAGTAACACGTGTTGCATTGGAAAATGCTGCATCTATTGCCGGAATGTTCTTAACTACAGAGTGTGTAATTGCCGATAAAAAAGAAGAAAACGCAGCACCTCAAATGCCAATGGGCGGAGGAATGGGCGGAATGATGTAATAAATAACTGTTAGCCTTTAGCTATTGGGCTTTTAGAAAATAATAGATTTACAAAAGCACATTGCGGTTATAAATATCGCATTGTGCTTTTGTTTTATATTTTTATTGATTGTTGTTCAATAAAAATAGGTTAATCGACTAATCTATTTATATATCTCTGATAAACAGATGCTAATTTTTCTCTACCTTCATATAAAAAAGCAAGCTCTGTCGGTCGAATAAGTTTTGCTGTTCCAAATTTTGCCGATTTCTCAGCCAATCTTTATCCGTATTCTCTGAAAAACGTATTTAAGTTAATCATAACAGAAAAATATTTATAACATAATATATTGATTATAAGACAGTATAAATAATTTTGCAAAAATAATTTGCGAAAAATTTGGTTGTGTGCAATTTAATTTCTACCTTTGCAGTCGAAATATAAAAACAAAATGAATTACGACATATTAAAATTAGACAATCAGCTCTGTTTCCCCATCTATGTGGCATCGCGTGAGATTATTCAGGGTTATAACCGATATTTTGGCGATTTGGATATTACCTATCCGCAATATCTGGTGCTTATGGTGCTTTGGGAAGATGACGAAATGACGGTAAACAACATTGGCAAACGACTACATTTAGACAGCGGGACACTCACACCACTGCTCAAACGAATGGAAAGCAAGGAGTTGATAATCCGAAATCGCAGCAGAGAAGACGAGCGAACCGTAAAGATAAGCCTCACTGACAAAGGCAAACAGCTGAAACAGAAAGCCGTTAAAATACCGCCTCAGTTGGCAAAGGATGTAACCTTGACCCCGGAGGAGATAGAGACATTAAAAAGATTAATTTACAAACTAATAAATAAAGAATAGTATTATGACACCAATGTACACAGCCGTAGTAACGGCAACAGGAGGAAGAAACGGGAAAATAGTTTCGGACAATGGAATTTTGAACTTGGAAGTACGCTCGCCCAAGGCGTTGGGCGGAGCCAACGACGACTATACCAACCCCGAAATGCTTTTCGCAGGGGGATATGCAGCCTGTTTCGACAGTGCACTCAACCTAGTGATGCGTCAGCAGAGAATAAGAACGAGCGAAACCACCGTAATCGCAGAGGTTTCGATAGGTAAGTTGGATAACGGCGGATTTGGATTGGCAGTAACTCTATTTGTAAACATTCCGCAGGTAAGCATCGAGCAAGCCCAAGAGTTGGTCGAGAAGGCACATCAGGTTTGCCCCTATTCCAATGCCACACGCAACAATATAGAGGTAACATTTAAAGTAACAAACAATTAATTGATAATAACACATTAAAAAATGATTAAAAAAATGAGACATCAAAAATAAATTGAAACATTACAGGTTTTTACCACCGGTCTGACCAACGGAGCATTCGCACACCTTGTACAGGGCTTACATTTTGAATCTATGGGTTTTACAAAACTCGCAGAGAAGTACAAAGAGCATTACACCGAGGAGATGGGTTGGGTAGAGAAGTTTATCGCCCGTATCAACGACATTGGGGGCGAAGTCAAAATCGAAGACCAAAAGGGACGCGAAATCGTGAAAGACCCCGTTGAGTACGTCAAAGCAGACCTCAAACAGCAAGAGGAAGGGGTAAAAATTTTGTACAACTGTATGGCAGAGCTAAAAGACGACCCCACCACCTACGACATCTTGAAAGCCTATCTCGCCGACGAAGAGGAAGACCTCTATTGGAGCCAAGAGCAGATAGAGATGATTGAGTTGATTGGTCGCCAAAACTGGCTGGCAAAGCAGATGTAATTAAATTTTAAGTTTAACAATTAAAAAAAGAAGATATGAAAACGGTAAAGGAAGTATTTGATTTCTTGGATGATGCCGAGACGTTTTATTTGGCAACAGTAGAGGGCGAACAGCCCCGTGTGCGTCCTTACGGAGCCCAACTGTTCTATGAAGGTAAAATATACATTATGGCGTTTGGTAAGACCAATGCTACTCATCAAATCGCAGCCAATCCAAAAGTTGAGATTTGTGCTTTCAAAGGTAAGACACTGCGCATCGAATGCAGGTTAGTGGAGGATAAACGCCCTGAGGTAGGCAAGGCTTTGGTGGATAAGATGCCGATTTTGAAACCGGTACTTGGCGAAAACGGAGAGAACGGCGTGATGTATTATTTGGCTGATGCTACCGCCTCATTCTTCAAAATGATGGAATTGGAAGAAACTGTAACATTTTAAACTCTCTGAAAGCATGAAAGAAAAAGTATTGCAAGCTATGCAGCAAGCCGGGAGACCGGTTTCTGCCGGAGATGTAACCAAAGCGTTGGGAGCCGACCGCAAAGAGGTAGATAAAGCTTTTGCGGATTTGAAAAAAGAGGGTGTCATTGTATCGCCTGTACGTTGTAAATGGGAGCCTGCGAAATGATGAGAACAACAATATTAATCATGCTGACCGTGATGCTGACAGCAGTCAGCCACGGTCAGAATATCAGCGATAAACAAAAAAGCAAGAGTATGACAACCGTATATGATTTCAGCCTTACCGACACCAAAGGCAACGAAGTAAGCCTGTCGGCGTACAAAGGCAAAGTGTTGCTTATCGTCAATACCGCCACCGGATGCGGTTTTACGCCGCAATACAACGAGCTTGAAGCGATGTATCGCAGTATGAAATCCGACGGTTTCGAGATACTCGATATTCCCTGCAACCAGTTTGGCAATCAGACACCCGGCACCGACGAGGAGATTGCCGAATTTTGCCGTGTAAACTTCGGTACCGAGTTTCCGCAGTTTACAAAGAGTGATGTCAATGGCGAAAACGAACTGCCGCTATACACTTGGTTAAAGAGCCAAAAAGGTTTCGAGGGTTTCGACAAGGAGAACAGCCTAAGCCCAAGGCTCGAAAGTATGTTCGACAAAGACGACCCTAAGTGGCGTTCCAAAAGCGATATAAAATGGAACTTTACCAAATTCTTAATCGACCGTAACGGTAATGTCATTGCACGTTTCGAGCCTACCAAAGATATGAGCAAAGTGGCTGAACTTGTCAGAAAGGCGATTGATACTAAATAACTGGATAGTATTCGTTTAAGTTTATGTATAGGCGAAAATTAGATACGGTAAAATAAACAATAGAGCAAATGAAAGCATTTCAAATAGATAAACATTCCAAAACCGATTTATCCGTAAAGATAAAAGAGGTAGCCACACCACAACCCGCAGACAATGAGGTTTTGGTAAAGGTAAAAACAGCAGGGGTCAATCCGCTGGATAATATGATAACGCGTGGCGAGGTAAAACTCATCACACCATACGCTTTTCCGCTGACAATGGGCAACGAAATGGCGGGCGTGGTAGAAAAAGTAGGACGAAATGTAACCGATTTCAAAACAGGCGACCGTGTTTTTGCCAGATTGCCTTTGAACAAAATTGGGGCGTTTGCAGAATATGTAGCGGTGGACAAAGGGGCGTTGGCTCATATTCCAGCCTATCTGTCGTTTGCCGAAGCTGCCGCCGTGCCTCTCACGGGTCTTACGGCTTATCAGGCATTGGAAATTCTACAACCCAAAGCCGGCGAAACCATTTTCATCTCTGGCGGAACGGGTGGTTTTGGTGCAATGGCAATACCAATCGCCAAAGCAATGGGACTGAAAGTAATTACCAACGGCAATCTTGCCAACAAAGAACGCGTAATGCAACTCGGTGCCGACCGATTTTTGGATTACAAAACCGAAGATTATACGCAAGTGCTTTCCGATGT
>JBGZFC010000114.1:0-5178 GCA_041846575.1 Bacteroidota bacterium | reverse complement strand
GGAATATTCTTTGCAAAAATCATCGGCTAAACAGAAAATTTCAGTAATTTTGTCTTTGGTAAGCAAGCTCATAGATAATCGTATTTTGTTGTTTATCAGATATAAAGATACAAATTATTTGCTTGCTTACCAAATTTTTAGCGATGTTTCTTAGCCGAAACTCAGGTTATTAGGAAAAAACAGGGCTGACCTCATATAAAAGTTCACTCCTTTTTGTTTACCTTTGTTTTCAGGACGTTACAATCTGTTTCTGCTTCGGTCATCAGACTTCCAACTTCCGACAAAAGGACATCAGGGTATTACATGCATTTCTCACGATGTTAAACATTAATATCAGCTCCCTGCCAACCTAAAACTCATGTTAGTTATAATATTTTTTGCAATGAAAACATACGATAAATAATATTGAATAAAAAGAATTATTATCTTTGTATGGTTAAAATAGCCAGAAACAGAAACGATATTCATCTTGTATTAAAATTATTAATTTATAACAACATGACAAAAAAACTTATTTATACATTAATCATAGCGTTTTTGCTTGTTTCTTGTGTGGAACATAAAGAGAAACAAGAAACCTCTCAACCGGAAGAGACAACTCAAACAACCGATTCCGATGATTTAAACCGACAATTTCTTGTACAAATCGGCGAAATGGCTCCCGATTTCGAAATAGAGTTTCCCAATGGAACAAAAAGCATTTTGTCATCACTTCGCGGAAAAGTAATTATGCTGCAATTTACCGCAAGTTGGTGCGGAGTCTGCAGAAAAGAGATGCCTCATATCGAAAAAGAGATCTGGCAAAAACATAAAGATAACCCCAATTTTGTTTTGTGGGGAATTGACAGAGAAGAACCCGTTTCAAAAATCAAAGAGTTGGCTAAAGCTACCGGAGTAACCTATCCTATCGGATTAGACCCTGATGCATCAATTTTCGGACTGTATGCCGAAAAAGATGCCGGTATAACTCGCAATGTTATAATAGACAAAGACGGGAAAATAGCGATGCTTACCCGATTGTTTGAAGATGAAGAATTTAATAATATGGTTGAGCTTATAGACCGAATGTTAGCAGAATAATTTAAATAGTAGAGCATTATGAAATATGAAGATCTTAAAATACTCGACGAGCTAAGAAGCAAAGGGAGTATCAGCGAAGAGGAGTATCAACGCGAAAAGGAGAGAATCCTGAATAGTGAACAATACACTGCAAGCAACCAAAAGCCGCTTTGGGGAATTGATGAAAACACTTTCTTGTTACTTATGCACTTGTCACAATTTGTATCGTGGTTAATCATACCGCTTATTATGTGGGCAACAAACAAGGATTTAAATGAAAACGTTGATAAACACGGAAAGAATATCCTTAATTTTTCAATCAGCTACGCTATATATTTTACAATTTCAGCTTTTCTTATTTTTGTATTGATAGGAGTGGTAACAATATTTATTTTAAGCGGAATATATCTGATATGCATAATTATTGCAACTATAAAAGCAGCCAATGGCGAATATTGGAAATATCCATTTACAATTGATTTTATAAAGTAATGAATGACAATATTTTATTGAAATACGAAAATGTTCAGTTAAATCGCGACGAAAACGTTATCCTAAAAAACATAAATCTTGAGGTTAATTGTGGCGATTTTCTGTACGTAATAGGGAAAGTTGGTTCCGGAAAAAGTACACTGCTAAAAAGCATGTACGCCGAGATACCGATTGAAGCCGGAAACGCACAGATTTTCGAATATCAACTTCATCAAATAAAGAGAAAACAAATACCTTTCCTTCGCCGAAAAATAGGAATTGTTTTTCAGGATTTTCAACTACTTATAGATAGAAATGTTGAAAAAAACTTGGAGTTTGTTCTTCGTGCGACAGGATGGAAAAACAAAAGCACGATAACCGAAAGAATCAATCAGGTGTTGGCTCAGGTCGGGATGCAGAACAAAACCTATAAAATGCCACACGAATTATCGGGAGGAGAACAGCAACGCATAGTTATTGCACGTGCATTGCTCAACTCGCCCAAACTGATATTGGCAGACGAACCGACAGGAAATCTCGACCCCGAAACAGGAAGTCAGATTGTGGATTTACTGCAACAAATTTCCGAAGCCGGAACTGCCATTATTATGTCAACACACAACTACAACATTGTAAAAACATTCCCCGGAAAAATAATACAATGTTACGATATGATAATAAAAGATATTACACACGCAATAGACATAGAACAATAGTTCCTTTCACTAAAATAAAATCACTTATTGGCAAACATTTGATTCATAGCATATATGGAAAAATATTACAATCAACCTATAGAAGAAATTCTAAAAAAATATGATGTATCGCTACAGCAGGGTTTATCGAGTAGCGAAGTTGAGAAAAGACTCGAAAAATACGGTTACAACCGTCTAAAATCGAAAAAACAGAAATCGGCTTTTGCTATATTTATTGAGCAATTCAAAAGCAGTATGGTAATTATTCTCTTGGTTGCAGCTATAGTTTCGGGCGTAATCGGAGTAATGGAAAACGAAGGTTTGGTAGAAACTTACGTGATTCTTGCAATTCTGATTATAAACGCGGTAATTGGAATGGCTCAAGAGCTTAAAGCACAATCTTCGCTCGAAGCCCTTAACAGAATGAGTTCGCCACACACCAAAGTTATTCGCAATGGAGAAGTTACCGATATATCTTCAACCGATGTTGTTCCGGGAGATGTCGTTGTATTGGACACAGGCGATATTATTCCTGCCGATATGCGTTTCACCGAAACTGTGAATCTAAAGATACAGGAATCGGCTCTTACGGGCGAATCGGTTCCGGTAGAGAAACATCACGAAGTGTTGCAAGGAGACGAAATAGCTTTGGGCGACAGAACCAATATGGGTTTCTCAACCAGTATTGTAACCTACGGACGCGGGAAAGGTGTGGTTGTAGGAACCGGAATGAATACCGAAGTTGGAAAAATTGCCAATATGCTTCAAGACACCACTCAAACAGAAACACCAATGGGCAAACGTCTTCAGCAATTGGGTAAAATACTCGGTGTAGTGGCGTTAAGTATCTGTGCCGTTATTTTCATCGTGGGTATTATTTACGGAAACAATTGGCTCGAAATGTTTATGATGGCAATAAGTCTTGCTGTAGCAGCCATTCCCGAAGGTTTACAGATAGTTGCGACCATTGTTCTTGCCATTGGCGTACAAAGACTGGTAAAGCACAATGCTATAGCTCGCACACTGCCATCGGTGGAAACTCTCGGCAGTACAACAGTTATCTGTTCGGATAAAACCGGAACTCTTACACAAAACAAAATGACGGTTGTTGAAGGATGGAGCGGTGGTAATGTAATAGATTTTCGCAATCCCCCCATACCCGAAGAGTTGTCGGAAGACGAAAAGAGATTGCTTATATCTTCGTTGCTTTGCACCGATGCTCATCTCAAAATATTACCCGACGGAACGCACGAAAATATCGGCGACCCAACCGAAACCGCATTGGTTGATGTGGCATTCGGATTGAAATTTAATAAAAACGATATGGAAACTGAGTTTCCGCGCGTTCAAGAAGTTCCATTTGATTCTGAAAGAAAACGAATGTCAACTATCAATCGGATAGAAAATAACCAACTGCAAGTTAACGTTAAAGGCGGATTGGATGAAGTTTTGAGTATAAGTACACATATTTCGATACATGGAAACATTCGTCCAATCACGGAAGAAGATATAGAAACCATTAAGAAAGAGAATCATCGTATGGCACAATCGGCTTTGCGTGTATTAGCCATTGCGTACAAGATAATCGATACACTGCCGAATGAAATTTCTGCCGAAGAGATAGAAAATAACCTCATTTTCATCGGATTGATGGGAATGATTGACCCGGCACGCCCCGAAGTATTGGAAGCCGTAAGAAAATGCAAAACCGCGGGAATACGTCCGGTTATGATAACAGGTGACCACAAAGTAACGGCGGTAGCTATTGCCGAAGAAATAGGTATTTTTAACGATGGCGACAGAGCGGTTACAGGAATAGACTTAAATACCATTTCCGATAAAGAGTTGGAAAGAGATATTCACGACTATTCCGTTTATGCACGCGTGGCTCCCGAACACAAAGTTCGTATTGTAAGAGCTTGGCAATCGAAAGGAAATATTGTTGCGATGACAGGCGACGGTGTTAATGATGCTCCGTCTCTGAAACAGGCAGATATTGGTGTTGCTATGGGTATCGTAGGTACGGAAGTAGCCAAAGATGCTTCAGACGTAGTGCTTACCGATGATAATTTTGCCACCATTGTAGATGCGGTTGAAGAAGGACGCAGAATATACGACAATATACTTAAAGTAATACAGTTTCTTTTATCGGCAAACGTAGGCGAAGTTTTACTTATTTTTATCGCATCGCTGTTTAATTTAGGAAATCCGCTTACGCCCATACTTATACTTTGGATAAATCTTGTTACCGACAGTTTGCCTGCCCTTGCCCTTAGTATGGACCCGGCTGAAAAAGATATTATGACACGTAAACCTCGCGATCCTAATAAGGGATTCTTCAGTAAAGGTATGAGTTGGAGAATATTCTATCAAGGTGTAACTATTGGTCTTATTTCTCTTGCTGCATATAAACTCGGCTTTAAAGATGGCGGACAACCTTTGGGACAAACAATGGCTTTTGCCGTTCTCGGTTTTTCACAATTGCTGCATGTTCGCAACTTGCACTCTAACAGATTATCATCGTTCAGAACAAGTATTCTAAGCAATACGATGTTGCTTGGAGCTATCTTTGTTTCAGGTGCTATGTTAGCTGCAGTACTGCTTATCCCCGGAATAATGGATATGTTTAATGTTGTTGCAATGGATATTACACATTGGGTATATGTAGCTATATTGTCGGCAGTACCTATCGTGGTAGTTGAGTTTGTAAAACTGATAAAACTAAATCAAAC
This sequence comes from Bacteroidota bacterium, assembly GCA_041846575.1. Lineage (GTDB taxonomy): Bacteria > Bacteroidota > Bacteroidia > Bacteroidales > Dysgonomonadaceae > JBGZFC01. The sequence goes on along the minus strand of JBGZFC010000114.1, from coordinate 221 downwards.
AAAAGACGAGTACTAACAATTTATTCGATAGTTAATACAAATAAAACGAAAAAGGGATTGTTTTATAGTCGCAATCCCTTTTTAGCCCAGATTACGCAGTAGAAAAGATGCCTCTTGTTTAAATTGTTGATATATTGTAAATTAATGAAGTTTGTCAAAAAAACTTTGCAAAATCTATCTCATTGAATTATAGCTTATTGTCTGTTGCTTAAAAGCCTACT
>JBGZFC010000113.1:0-16803 GCA_041846575.1 Bacteroidota bacterium | reverse complement strand
CGGACAGATCAGACATTTCTTGGCTCGATTTAGGCGAAGAACTAAGTGTTATACTAAAAGTATTGAAATGATGGAGTTGTCTTTAAAATTATTGATGGCTAAAAGAAATAAAACAATATCTATACAAATTTACTAATTCCTAATTTTTTAAAAACAAAGTATTTATGAGAAATTTTCTATTTATCTTAATGGCATTCATTTTTACCGTCGGAGTTTACGCACAAGAAGCGAAAACTAAAAGCGAAGAAAGTCAACTGATAGAGCAAAAGAAATATGTTTACTGCGAGTTGATGGGACGTGAGAAACTGCTAAGTGCAAAAGTAACAGTAGATATCGATTTTGGGCAAAAAGTAAGTTTTTGGAATCGAGACAGAAGATACAAAGACGAAAACGGTAAGCCCATATCTTTCAACTCAATGGTTGACGCAATGAATTTTATGGGGTCGTTAGGATGGGAGTTTGTACAAGCTTATGTTGTAACAGTAGGACAGCAAAATGTTTATCACTGGCTCTTGAAAATGGAGGTAAAAGAGTAATTTAACACGATAATTGTGTTTTAAAAGAAGTCCCGAAAAATTTCGAGGCTTTTTTTATTTTACTTTAACATGATTTCGATATAAGAAAAACTCTTAAAAATCAGGAATATAGCAAAAGGGTTAGTAACTTTAAAGCATTGAAAAATAAACAAATACTAACAATTCTGCTATGATTTCGGACCATAAAATTACTGAATTAAGCGAAGCGTATCACGAATACCTTTAAAATGGTAAAACGCGAATGAGTAATTTTATTTCATAATCGATGAATTTTTCAAAGAATTTGAAAAACCATCAAATAACACTCACTACAAAGTGAACAAACAAAGAAAAGAAACCGCAAATATACAATGTCAGAAAGAGAAGTAATGACTATTCTGATATTGTTTCACAGTGCATCGTTCAAGAACTTGAAAAGTTTTTATCTCTTTTACGTTTAAAAACATATACAAAGAGACTTTCCTCAAACGGTATCTTATAATCGTTTTGTAGAGTTACGACGAAAGGTTTGCATACCATTGGCAATCTTTGTAAAAATGGTCTGTTTGGGCAAATGTACCGGTATCTCTTTTATTGATTCTACTCCGATTCGTTGTTGTCACATAAAAAGGGAAAAACAACACAAAACATTCAAATCCATAGCTCAAAAAGGAGAATGTTCTTTGGGGTGGTTTTATGGATTTAGGCTCCATCTGATAATCAATGACAAAGGCGAAGTTTTGGATTTTATTATTACTCCCGGCAATGTTGATGACAGGGATAGAATCGGCAAATGATGAATTAAAGAACATTTGTCAGATTGAACACACACGACACAGATGTTTTGACAACTTTATTATCAATATGCTATCTGCATTAGCTGTCTATTCTTTTTTTTGACAAAAAGCCTTCAATAAATATTTATTCTGATATTGCGGATTAAAACAGAGTCGCAGTCGCTTAGGTCGAACTCACGTTAATGAAGAAGAGAATGACTATATTTTGCGAATGGTTACACATCCGGAAGAATACACCAAAGAAGGTTTCGATAAAAAATTGCATAGTTTTGGGACTCTCACCCTGACAACAAACACGGATATTGAGCCGCAAGAGTTATACGAAAAACACAAACGGCGAAACGAAATAGAAGTAATGTTTGACTCATACAAAAACTTCTTGAAAGCCGACCACACGTATATGCAAAACAGAATGGTTCTCGAAGGTTGGCTTATGGCTAACTTTATTGCAATGATTGCTTTTTACAGGCTTTATCAAAAGCTCAGAACGGCAAAACAACTAAGTAAATACTCCCTAAAAGATATTATAGAACTATCAAAAAGTATATCCAAAATCAGAATCAATGACAGGTGGCATACTACGGAAACAACAAAGAATACCAAAGACCTGTAAAAAAAAAAACTAAAGATAGGCTGCCTAAAGGAGCGGAGTTAGAGTTTAATAGGCTAAATTTTCATAACTGCAATGAGCTTTATCATCCAAAAAATATCAAATAAAAGCAACAATTTAGCCTGTAGTTTGTTTTAATCTAAGAATCAAATATGTCATAATTTTAACTTTCATTTGTATGCAATTAGATTTAAGTTCTTCAATAACGCTTGAGAGAATACCCAAAAGATATTATAAACCCGAAACGGATTTCGATGAATATACGATGACTCGTTTCGAAAAAATGCCTGTTTTTATTTACGAAGAGGCTCAAAGAGCATCTAAAAAGGTGGCTAACAGTATTGTAAAAAGGATGCTCGAAAAGCAAGAAAAAAATCAACCTTTTGTTTTAGGTTTAAATGGTGGTGAAACACCACTTTTCGTTTATTCCGAATTGGTAAGAAAGCATAAAGAGGAAAATGTTAGTTTTAGCAATTTAGTTGTTTTTATTATCTACGAATTTTACCCGATATCAGATTCATCTTTCAGCTATGCAAAACAGATTAAAGAGGCTTTTCTCGACCATATAGATATTGACCAACGAAACATATTCTCGCCCGATGCAACAGTCGAAAAAGATCTTATTTCGGAAATTTGTGATGATTATGAGGAGAAGTTGAAAGAGCATGGTGGATTGGATTTCTTATTGCTCGGATTGGGCAGCAATGGCAGTATCGGTTTTAATATGCCGGGCAGCAATCTGCACTACTCAAAAATGCGACTTGTAATGCTTGATGGTGATACAAGAAACGATATCTCGGCATATTTTGATTCTAAAGATAAAGTCCCGATTAGTGCTATTACTATGGGTATAGCCGATATGATGGATGCTAAAGAGATTGCATTGTTGGCATGGGGGGAGCAAAAGGCGATGAGCGTCAGTCAAATGGTGGAAGGACCTGTAACCGAATCTATGCCGGCATCTGTGCTGCAGACACATCCAAAAGTAAATGTGTTTGTAAATCTTGATGCTGCAGGCGAGTTGACACGTATCAGCCACCCTTGGTTGGTTACCAGTTGCGATTGGACAAACAAATTAATCAGGCGTGCAATTATATGGCTGTGCGATATAGTGAACAAGCCGATTCTTAAACTTACCAATAAAGATTATAACGATAATGGATTGAGTGAGTTAATTACTATTTACGGCTCGGCTTATGATGTTAATATAATGATTTTTAACAACTTACAACATACTATTACCGGATGGCCCGGCGGAAAGCCAAATGCCGATGATACTTATCGTCCCGAGCGAGCTAAACCGTTTCCAAAAAGAGTAATAATATTTAGTCCGCATCCAGATGACGATGTTATTTCGATGGGGGGAACTTTTCAACGTTTGGTAAATCAGGGGCATGAGGTGCACGTGGCTTACCAAACATCGGGTAATATTGCCGTGGGCGATGAAGAGGTTATTCGTTATCTTTCGGTATTTCGTAATATGCAAAAAGAGTTTGAACCGGAAAATCAAATTTTGAAAGAAGCCAATGCCGATATGCTTCGTTACCTTATGCACGAGAAGAGAGACGACGATATTGATACTCCGGAAATTCGCTTGATAAAAGGAAGAATACGTCGTGAAGAGGCTTGTTCCGCATGCAGATATGTGGGATTGGACACTGAAAATATACACTTTTTAGATTTGTCTTTTTACGAAACGGGAAGAGTGAAAAAAAATCCGATTTCTGAAAAAGATGTCAATGTAGTAAAAGACTTTATAGAGAGCATCAAACCGCATCAAATATATGTGGCAGGCGATTTGGCAGACCCTCATGGAACACACAAAGCGTGTTTGGATATTGCTTTGGCAGCAATAGATTTGCTGAAAGATGATAAATGGTTCGACGATTGCCGTGTATGGATGTATCGTGGGGCATGGATGGAGTGGGAGTTAGACCATATAGAGATGGCAGTTCCCATATCGCCCGAAGAGTTACGACAAAAAAGGAATGCCATTTTAAAACACCAGTCTCAAATGGAGAGTGCACCGTATTTGGGCGACGATGAGCGATTGTTTTGGCAACGTTCGGAAGAGAGAAACAGAGCAACAGCCGATATGTACGACAAATTGGGATTGGCATCGTATGAGGCTATCGAGGCTTTTGTGGAGTATAAACCGGTCAGGACAGATTAGTAAGCTGTCATTTATAGTAGCAATCAACTACATACAGAACCATTACTTATAAGTAATAAGGTTACTCGTAAGCAGCAGTATCAAAAGTAAAGCACATCACTATGTTGTCATACTGAGTGGAGCTTTTAGCGGAATGAAGTATCTGTTTTTTTAGATGCAAGACACAAGAGCCAAGACTTAAGGCTTTTTTATAATATTTCCTGCAAAGGCTGACAGCCGGAAGAACAGATTTCTCACTTCGTTCGAAATGACAGAGAGTTGTTTATAATTTGGGTTTGTTGCTAACAACTGACAGCCAACAGCCCAAAGAATAGATTTCTCACTGTGTTCGAAATAACAAGTTGCTATCAAATACGCAACTTTCAACTTCGGTCTTCTGACATCTGACTTCGGACAAAGATAAGATTCTTCACTTCGTTCAGAATTCGCAGAATCGCCCTTAGGCAATGACAAAAAACGAACGAATGTTGGGCTTTTGATACAGCCCCTTACTTATAAAACATATAGTTATTATATGTATAATATTAATAAGTCGTTAAGTCTCTGTTTTACTTATCAATACTTTATATTCTTTATCAATACTTTATATTCTTAAACAACACTCTGTTTTCTCTTGCATCATTTAGTCGGGAGAGTAACATCTCTCTTGAAAGTGTTGAGAAGTCGGTCGCATCGTTTGACATAATAGTCGCTAACAGATTGCGAAGTTCACTGTCAGAGAATTGTTCAACAACTTCATCAAAAGGCTCTTTAAGACCAATCTCGAACAGCACAAAAGCAAGTCTTGCTTTGGCTGTAGGAAAATCGGGTGTGAGTTCTAAAATTTCTCTCAGGTAGCTTACCGCTTGCTCATATTTTCCTTGTGCTACGCTTATATTTGCCAATCTGTCCAGAATTTCTTCATTATCTTCGGAAATAAGAGCTGCTTTCATATAGGCTGATTCAGCTCTTCTAAAATCATTTTCATAAAAAGCTAATTCGCCTTCAATCATATAGTAGTCGAGAGTATCCTGTTCGTCGGCAGGAATCTGAGAGAAAATTTGCAAAGCGGTGTCGTACTCTTTTTTGCTTAAATAGACAAATGCACGTTTGCTCATTATACCTTTCGAGCCAAAAACAGCTTCCCGTTGATCGAGTAACTGCATCATTTTATCATAACTTCCCATAGCTTCGTATGCCTCAATTAGCGAGTCATACAGAGACTCATCGTTTGGAGACTCGTTGATGCACTCTTCGAAAATACGGGCAGCCTCTTCCGCGTTATCATTTAAGAAAAGGGTTAGAGCCTTCATTTTTAGAACTGACAAATCTTTTTCCTGTATCGTAAGTGCGAAATCGAACGCGTCTAAAGCCTTGTCATGCTGTTCGTTCATAGAGTACAGTTTTCCGATATTTACCCAACCGTCGAAAGAGTAGGGGTCGATATCGAGCAGCTTGTTATTGAAGTCGATAGCCTTTTGAAAATCGCCTTTCATCTCGTATGCATAAGCCAAATCGGTAAGAGCATCAACATTAGAGTCTTCTATTTTAAGACTCTCTTCAAGGAACGATAGGGCACGGTCGAAATCGTCGATATCGTTAAAAAGATATCCAACTTCGGTAATAAAATAATAAAACTCGTTTGCAGAAAGTTCACTTTGCAAAGTGCTGTTTATCAGTTTGTCCGCCTCGGCATTGTTTTTAAGATGCAGAAAACACTCTATTTTTAGCAAAGGCAAATCTATTTCGCTATTGTCCGAAATCGAATCCAAAAGAGATAGAGCTTCTTGGTATTGTTCCGATAAAACCAATATTTTTGATTTCATCAGCAACAGCTCTACATTACCCGGATGCATCGACAATCCTAATTCAACCAAAGAGTTAGCTTCTTCGCTATCGCCCTCGGCTTCATAGTAGTCGGCAAGAGCGGCAAACTCATCGGCATCAAAATAAATATTTTTACCGATTAACAGCATCTGCTCATATCTTTCTACTAATGCGCGTATATCAAAGTCTTCGTCCATTTTTTGTGTTGCCGGTTACGTGTTACGGGTTACGGGTTGTGGGGGTAAAGTTATTCCAATTTTTTTCAACATATTGAATAAATGCGTTTATTTTCGCACCCAATACATCATATTTTTGTTGTAGAGGAACAAATGTTTCCTGTAAATCGGGATACAGCATGACGATTTTCCGAATGTGATTTATCGTTTCATCATTACTCGAATGAGAATAGATAAGAAATTTCAGAAAATCCTGCTTGTATTTTTTTCTGCCATATCCTTCTACTATATTGGAATTGATGGAATCGGCAGAACGTCTTAATTGCGACCCCAATTCATATAATTCATACTTGGGTAGCAAAAAAGATGCTTTGTGCGTTTCCAAAAACAGTTCTAACGAAATCTTGTAAATATCCAAATCCTGATAATTTTTCATCCTTATTTTTAGTCAATTTCACATCAAAACAGGTAACCCGCAACACGAAACTCGTGATTTAACTATTTTGTTTCTTCCACGAATCTTTCAATGCCACCGTGCGGTTGAATACCAAGTTGTCGGCGGTAGAGTCCAAATCGACATTGAAGTACCCGATGCGTTGAAATTGGAAACTATCCAGCGGTTTCGCATTGCGGAGATAGGACTCCACTTTGCAATTCTTTTTCACGATGAGTGAATCGGGATTCAACAATTCGCGGAAATCTTTCTCTTTTTCGCCTGACGGGTCTTCCACCATAAAAAGACGGTCGTACAGACGAACTTCCGCATCAATGGCGTCGTTTATCGCAACCCAATGGATGGTGCCTTTTACCTTGCGATTGGATTCGGGCATTCCGCTGCGCGTTTGTGCATCGTATTCGGCATATACCTCCGTAACGTTGCCGTTTTCATCTTTTTTGCATCCGGTACATTTCACGATATAGGCATTTTTGAGGCGTACCTCGTTGCCGGGAGTCAGGCGGAAATATTTCTTGGGAGCGTCTTCCATAAAGTCTTCGCGTTCTATCCACAATTCGCGGGCGAACATTACTTTGCGTGTGCCCATCGACTCGTCTTCGGGATTATTGACGGCTTCCATAGCTTCGGTTTGCCCTTCGGGATAGTTGGTCAATATCAACTTTATCGGGTCGATAACTCCCGAAACACGGATGGCTTTTTTGTTCAAATCTTCGCGTATGCTGTGTTCCAACAGCGATACATCAATCATTCCGTCGTATTTGGTATAGCCTATATCGTCCACAAAGTTGCGAATGGATTGCGGAGTATATCCTCTGCGACGCAAGCCGCAAATGGTGGGCATACGAGGGTCGTCCCATCCCGAAACCAATTTTTCCTGTACCAGTTGGAGCAATTTGCGTTTGCTCATCATGGTGTAGGTCATATTCAATCGGTTAAATTCGTACTGACGCGGACGATAATCGCTGTCCGCCAATTGGTCTATAAACCAATCGTACAGCGGACGATGCACTACAAATTCCAACGTACACAGAGAGTGGGTAACTCCCTCGAAATAATCGGATTGACCGTGCGCGAAGTCATACATCGGATAGGCTTTCCATTCCGAACCTGTGCGGTGGTGGTCGATATGAATGACGCGATACATAATGGGGTCGCGGAAGTGCATATTGCTCGATGCCATATCTATTTTGGCTCGCAGTACCATTTTTCCTTCGGGGATTTTGCCCGAGTTCATTTTGTGAAACAAATCCAACGATTCTTCTATCGGACGGTCTCTATACGGACTGTGTGTGCCGGGCGTGGTGGGCGTGCCTTTTTGTTTGGCAATCTCTTCTGCCGACTGTTCGTCGATGTATGCTTTGCCCTCTTTTATCAGTTTCACGGCAAAATCCCACAGTTGCCCGAAATAGTCGGAAGCGTAATAGATTTCGCCCCACCGGAAACCGAGCCATTGAATATCTTCCATAATGGAATCTACATATTCTACGTCCTCTTTTACCGGGTTGGTATCATCGAAACGGAGATTGCATACGCCGTTGTATTTTTCGGCTATGCCGAAATCCATACAGATGGCTTTGGCATGCCCGATATGCAGGTAGCCGTTGGGTTCGGGCGGAAATCGGGTTTGAATTTTACCGTTATTCTTATTCTCTTTTAAATCGTTTTCTACGATTTGCTCGATAAAGTTGAGGGATTTCTTGGGCTCCTCAACGATGGGATTTTCTGTTGTCATATTGTGATATTATTTGTTTTCGTATTTACCATCCGTTTGCTTTACGCTAATGGTTTGTTTTAATTCGGCACCTCCCCATTCAACAAGGGTAAATCCTTTTCTTGTGGGGGTTGTTATTTCTTGGGGTTCAATATCGAAAGGTGCGTTTACTTTTTTGAAATCCATAAAGATTCTTATTTCGGTTTCCGGTACAGGATTTACCTCATTTGTCGAAATAACGTCATATTCTTTTCCTATCCTGAAATGTATAAAATTCCACTCGTTTTGGGCTAAATAAGGTGTCCAAAAAACAATAAATTCATTGTATTCATGAGGTTTTAATCCCAATTGTGAGAGTTTGTTTTGTAAAAATTGGACAATTGAATCTTTTGGAACAACAAATCCGTTTTCATAGACAACATCACTATCCGAGTATTTTTTTTCTCCATCCCAAAATAGGTAGGAATACTCTCTGTTATCTTTTTTGTTAATTAACTTACCATTGGGATGAGCAATAACCTCCCACTTTTTATCATAGTGAGGATAGGTAAACAATAATTTCCCCGAATAGTTTAATTTAACCGAAAGTTCTGTAGTTGCAGTTGGATATAGGTATATTACGGGTTTCTTTGTTATAATAGGCTTTGACAGCAACAATGAATCTTCTTGTAATGACACGTTTATTGAATCCCTTTTTCCTACCTTAATTTTTTTCGATAAATAACCGATATAATTATATTTGATGACAGCATTGGTATTGGGAACCATTATTTTGTAATACCCATTGCTGTCTGACACCGCTGTGTGCTTATTCTTTTTTGTATGGATATAAACTCCTGCCAAAGGTTGTCCTTCGCAATCAGTTACAATTCCTTTAATCAGTATTTGACTTTTTAATGCGTGTACACTAAAAATACAAAGTACCAATATTATCGCAATACGCTTGATATTAACTTTTAAGCTGTTCATTGTTGTATGTTATTTCAATAATTTTATACTTTCCACTTCCTGCAACACGCTCATTTGCTGAATGGCAATTTTGCCATAGAATTTATTTTCTAAACCCGTCGAATTCGAGGGGTTTAAAACGAATATTACACATTCTCCATTTTCAATTCTCCATTCTCCATTATATAGAAACTCTCGCATACGGCGCTGCATCATATCCGCAAAACTCGTCGTCCAAATATTTGTAATAACCACAAATAGCAACCATAGCCGCATTATCGGTGGTATAGGCAAATTTAGGGATATGGATTTTCCATCCGTAACGGCGACTGTAATCTTCAAATGCGGCACGCAATCCCGAATTTGCCGAAACACCTCCGGCAACGGCAACCTCTTTTATTTTCAACTCTTTGGCGGCTCGATACAATTTATTCATCAGAATATCGATAATGGTCTTTTGCAACGAAGCGCACAAATCCGCTTTGTTTTTCTCGATAAAATCAGGGTCGTTTTTTAGTTCGTCTCGCAAAAAATAGAGGAATGATGTCTTCAATCCGCTGAAACTGTAATCGTATCCGGCAATAGATGGTTTGCTGAATGTAAATCGTTCGGCATCTCCCTGCTTCGCGAGTTTATCCACCACCGGTCCGCCGGGATAGCCCAAACCCATCACTTTGGCACATTTGTCGAACGCTTCGCCGGCGGCATCGTCAATGGTTTGCCCGATAATTTCCATCTCCTTGTAGGATTTTACCAAAATAATCTGCGAATTTCCTCCCGAAACGAGCAGACACAAAAACGGGAATTGCGGTTGATTGGTATCGTTTTCATCTTCCTTGATAAAATGCGCCAACACGTGTGCTTGCAAATGGTTTACGTCAATCATCGGTATGTTGAGCGCCGATGAAAAGCCTTTGGTAAACGAAGTACCGACCAGCAAAGAACCTAACAATCCCGGACCTCGCGTGAAAGCGATTGCCGAAAGTTCTGATTTGTCGATTCCGGCTTGTTTAAGAGCATCGTGCACCACCGGAATAATATTTTGCTGATGCGCACGCGACGCCAACTCGGGCACTACACCACCGTAACGCTCGTGTACTGCCTGCGATGCAATGACGTTCGACAAAATAACGCCGTCGCGGATGACTGCCGCCGAAGTGTCGTCGCACGAAGATTCTATGCCGAGAATTGTAATCATATTTTCTTATACATACAAGCTACAAAGATAACATAAAAAAAGCGTTTCGTGAATAGTTTTTCGAAACGCTTTTATTTTAATACGTGAAATGTTATATAAGTAGCTTGAAATAAAACGAATTACAATGTTACATCTACTCTTGCACCTCCCAGAAGAGCATCAAGATGATTGCGATATGTGAATCTGTGAACATACTCCACTCGCAGAAGACCCAGAATATTCGTTATGCCGATAGTTCCCTCTATATAAGGCATAGAGTCATATTGATAAGACATTGAAGGGAAATTATAGATATTGGATGTGGATAGCAACGGGTTATTTTTTGCACTCAACTTTCCGTAAGATGCACGAATCGAAACCAGTTCTTTAACTTTTAATTTATTGAGAATAGAAATTTTCGATAACAACAAATCGTCACCTACAAATATTGTACGAAGGGTGTATTGCTCATCGGCAACAAATTCCAAAGCATTGTTCAAGAAAAATGCGTTATTTTCGATATGATGTTTATGTCGTTGATTTGGATACACCAATAACGGAAAAGGTACGGCGTTCCACACTTTCGAATATTCACCTACAAAATCCAGTCGCCCGAAACTACTTATCTTAAATCTTTTTTGTGCCGAAAATTCGGTGCGATGATAAGCGTATTCGCCTCCCCAAAAGTCTTTCAATCCAACAGAGTGAGAAAGGAAAAACGTAGGACTCTCAATATCAATGGACTCCCGTTTGCGTTTTTGCTGAACGTATGCCTCTCGCAAGGAATAACGAAACAGAACGCCGACTTCCGAGTTGTTTAACTCACTTTGGGGAATGAATGTGTCTCCCGAAATTAAATCAACAGGTAGTTCACCTTGTGGAACAAATATCGATTTACGTAACCAAAAAGTATGAGCTAATCCGTTTTTATATTCACGTTCGTAATTTATCTCGGCAAAAATTCGATATGTAGCTTGATTTATCGACCTTCTGTAAGTCAGAAGTAACAGATCGTTTTCTGCTCGCGGATGCATCTCTCCGGGCGAATATATATCATTCTCATAAACCAAACGTAAATTATTTTTCGGAAATTCATTCTCGTGATACACCTTTTTGTTTAACGAATAAATCGCCTCTCCTCTATACTTTAACTTCTTGTCCTTAAATCCGTAAGCGATATAACCTCTCATAAAAAAGTGCGGACTTAATCTTGCATTTGTTGCAATTCCCGCACGAAGGCGAACACCCTCAATAGGGTTATATGTTGGGAAAGTTTGAATTCTCCCAAAATCAAACATATTTGTTTCGGGATTTCCAAGCGGAATCCAATCATCTATGACTGTATTTACTGCTTTGTCAAGAAATTTTTCAAATGCTTTTGGCTTTGAAGATAAAGTTATACCTTGTCCAAACTCATCGGGTTGCAACTCTATTTGCATTTTGTCGGCAACGAGAGTGTCGGGAGAAACTCGTTTTATTAGAAAACCTTCGCTGATAATTACTAAATTGCTGTTCAGCAGTGAGTCCGGAACCGACAGCGAAAACTCTCCTACATTATTAGTCGAAGTTCCAACTGGGGCTTTTTCTAAAATAACAGAAGCGTAAGCTACCGATGTTTTGTATTTGGCATCGCTAATTTTACCTTTGTAAATGTTGTTTTGTGCAACAACTGAATTGATACAAAACAGAATAAAGCAAAAAGCAAGTAGTTTACGCATAGTGAAAAATGTTTTTAATGATTATCCTCAATTATTTCTAAATGATGTTCTTGTGTTGCTTGTGAGTACTGTAACCAACCGCTATATGCGGTTTGTTGCGTTGAACGAATGTGATTATAATTACAAGCTATCATCAACGGGACTAACGGACTTAAAGTCGTTAGTCCCCGTACATATTTATCTAAAATTTATAAGATAGTCCTACACCAATCATCTCTTTAAATTGGATTTTTGGACCTCCAACTACCTGACCATTTTCGTCTAACTGTTTGATGTCGTCGTCGTAAATAAGATTGGTGTGAATTGTTGCCGAGATATACTCGTTTACTTTCATACCGATAACGTTTTCCCAGTTCACGTCGATATTGCCGAAACTTTTGTTGTATGCGGTAAATAAATCAACTTTCGACATTAAAGTGATATTCTTTAAGATTTCCTTGTTGAATGTCGTTTTTATGAATGCACCCGACTCGAATCGGAATTTTTTGCCCGGAGTAACGCCAAAAGCACCTGCGGATGATAGAAATTCATCGTTTACAAAGGTCATTTTGGCAGTTATAGGAGACATAAAAAGGGAGAAATAATCGTTGGGTTTATAGTCGAAACCGATTGCCGTATTTAAGTACGCAGGAGCAAACAGACGTGAAATATATTGTTCGTCGCCCGGTTTTTTATATCCTTTCAAAAACTGAGTTTTAAAATCGGCTAACATGCTTAAATACCATTTCGGAGCGATTTTGTAACCGTATTTCGAAGCAAAGTCCAATTTATCGACACTTTTAGACCATTTTTGGGATTTGGTATATGTTGCTCCTAATTCGGTAGAAAGGGTATTTTCCCAACTGTGTTTCTCTTTTTTATAAAGAGCTGACAGGTTGAAATAGACATTTGAAGCTACAGTGTTTTCACCACCGGCAGACCAGTTTACGAGTGAAGTTTGAGAAATGTTAAGTCCTGTGATTCCGGTGATTTTCCATGTTTGGGAAAGGGATTCTTGGGTTGTGTCGGCATCTTGTGCCGACATAAATAACGCACATGCCGCAAGCGACATAGATAGGAATAATTTTTTCATTTGTTTTTGTTTGTTTTAATTGTTGATTTTATGGAATGTTTATTTATTAGTTGTATATTTTTTTTAAGTTGATAATTATAAATCAAATTGACGTTAGTCCGATATAAAATGAAAATATAATAATCATAAAATGAGGTAATAAGGTGTTGCTTTGATAAACGAGATAATTTATAATTACATCTCTCATCAATGGTACGAACGGACTTAAAGCCGTTGGTCCCTGCGATAAACTTTATAATAGCTACATTTAAGAACAAATATGGATATACATATAGCCTTATTAGCTTATTTGTCAATTAAATAGATTTCTCACTGCGTTCGAGATGACATAAGTTTCGTAACACGTAACTCGAAAACACTCAGAGCTGTAAACTACTGATTATTTTATAACTTTCTGTATCTAACTCTTTTTGGCTCAACGTTGCCTAATCGCATTTTCTTGTTCTCTTCGTACTCGCTGTACGAGCCTTCGAAATAGAACACTTCCGAATTTCCCTCAAAAGCAAGGATGTGTGTACAGATGCGGTCTAAGAACCATCGGTCGTGGCTGATAACAACAGCGCAACCCGCAAAGTTTTCCAAACCCTCTTCCAATGCACGGAGTGTGTTCACGTCAATATCGTTGGTAGGTTCGTCAAGAAGCAGCACGTTGGCTTCCGCCTTGAGAGTCAGTGCCAAATGTAAGCGATTTCGTTCTCCTCCCGAAAGTACGCCGCACAACTTTTCCTGGTCGGCTCCGGAGAAGTTAAATCGGGATAAATAGGCACGAGCGTTAATCTCTTTACCTCCCACTTTTACAAATTCCGAACCGCCCGAAACAACCTGATACACCGTTTTTTCGGGGTCGATGGCTTCGTGCGATTGGTCAACGTAAGCGGTTACTACCGTTTCGCCTACCTCGAAAGTTCCCGCATCGGCTTTTTCCATTCCCTGAATCAGGCGGAAAAGCGTGGTTTTTCCCGCACCATTTGGTCCGATAACGCCCACAATACCGTTGGGCGGCAACATAAAGTTCAATTTATCGAACAGCAACTTGTCTCCAAACACTTTTTTTACGTCGATGGCTTCAATTACTTTGTTGCCGAGACGTGGTCCGTTGGGGATGAAAATTTCCAACTTTTCTTCGCGCTCTTTTGTATCTTGGTTAAGTAACTGTTCGTAAGAGTTCAAACGAGCTTTCCCTTTGGCATGACGAGCTTTGGGTGCCATATTTATCCATTCCAACTCACGTTCGAGGGTTTTGCGGCGTTTGCTTGCCTGTTTCTCTTCCTGCTCCATACGTTTGGTTTTCTGCTCCAACCACGAAGTGTAGTTTCCTTTCCATGGAATACCTTCGCCGCGGTCGAGTTCAAGAATCCAACCGGCAACGTGGTCGAGGAAGTAGCGGTCGTGCGTGATGCAGATAACCGTTCCTTTGTATTGTTGTAGGTGTTGTTCCAACCAATCGATAGACTCTGCATCCAAGTGGTTGGTCGGCTCGTCGAGCAAGAGTACATCGGGTTCTTGCAACAACAGGCGACACAGCGCCACACGACGACGCTCTCCTCCCGACAGCTCCCGAACAGGCTGCTCTTCGGGCGGACAACGCAACGCATCCATTGCTCGTTCCAGGCGGTTGTCAATATTCCATGCGTCGGCAGCGTCTAATTTATCCTGCAATTCGCCTTGACGAGCAAAAAGTCCGTTCATTTTTTCCTCGTCTTCGTAATACTCCGGTAATCCGAATTTCAGATTTATATCTTCGTATTCGGCAAGCAAATCCATTACGGGTTGTACGCCTTCACGCACGACTTCTATTACCGTTTTGTCGCCATCTAACTTGGGGTCTTGCTCTAAATAACCTACCGAAAAACTTTTGTCGGAAACCACTTCGCCCTGATACTCTTTTTCGATACCGGCAATGATTTTCAAAAGTGTTGATTTTCCCGAACCGTTCAAACCGATGATACCGATTTTGGCTCCGTAGAAAAACGAAAGGTAAATATCTTTCAGTACTTGTTTGTGTGGTGGAAACGTTTTGCTGACGCCCACCATTGAGAAAATAATTTTTTTATCGTCGGACATATATTTTTAGTTTTGAGTTTTTTGGCTGTTAGCTTTCAGCCATCCCGCTTTGGCGGAATCTCCGCTTCGCTTCAATTGGCTCTTATTAGCTTTTCAAAGTGCAAAGATAGTGAAAGAAATCGGTTTTTGTGAAACGAAGGTTGTGTGGATTTATAAATGATGAGTGATAAATGATGAGTGATGAGTGGTTTCAAAGTAAATCTAACGGGCTTTTAATTTTTGCTTTCGATGCATTGGTAATGTGCGTGTATATTTGAGTGGTTTTAATCGAATTGTGTCCCAATAGCTCTTGAATAAAACGAATATCGGTGCCATTTTCGAGCAGATGGGTAGCATAACTGTGTCGCAGTCCGTGTATGCCGATTTGTTTTTTTATTCCTGCTTTCTTCATAGCTTTTTTAAATACGGCTTGTGCACTTCGCCCGGAATATTTTCCTCCGTTTTGTCCCTCAAAAAGATACTTTTTAGGACGATACTTCAAATAATAAGCCCGCATTTCATCCAATACCGATTCGGGCAACGCCACCATACGGTCTTTCTTGCCTTTGCTCTGCTCCACGCGGACCAGCATGGTTTGACTGTCGATGTCCGATAGTTTTAAATTTACCACCTCGCTCACTCGCAATCCCATACCGTAGCAAAGTTGGAGAATAAGGCGGTGCTTCCGGTTTTGGGTTACCGAGATTATTTTTTGTATTTCCCTTTTGTTAAGCATCTTGGGCAATGTAAGTTTTTTCTTGGGACGGGGAATATCGATAAACATTCTGGGACGGTGCAGCACTTGCTCAAAATAAAATTTCACGGCATTGATGCGGCTCTGTATTTCGCTTTCCGATAATTTCAACGTTTCCTTGCAATAGAGAAAATAGGCACGCAGGCGTTCAGGAGTCAATTGATCCACAGGGTACGATTTCAGGATATAAAGCAGTTGCGCAAACTCCAACGAGTAGGTTCTCAAGGTATTTTCGCTGTATCCTTTCAACTTGAGCTGCTCCTGAAAACGCTTAAATGCCGATATGTTTACGATGTGTATTTTGTTTAACACCTCTTTTCCTACAATAGCCGGCTCAATGCCGAACAATTGCCTATGATGACGATTATCGGTTACATACCATGCCTTTTGCGATGCTGACCAGCGTGCTTTGGTTTGCGAACGCAAATAAGTAATCAATTCATGGTTTCGCTCAAAACGAATCCAGATAACTCTTTTTCCCTTGTGTTCTCCCGGCTGAAACTGAAACCGCTTATCCGTAAAATCCATTATTCGTATTTTTTATATGTTAAAATCGCTTGTTTTTGAATATCAACAGGGCTGTATAATACTAAATACGTAACAATTACCTGCCATATAATGTTCTCTTAAACACCGGTTTTGTTGTGTATATAAAAAAACACTGTTTCTTTTATTGTAGAAAGGAAAAAGTTGCGTATATTTGTGCGTTACCTGCAAGCTGAAAACAAAAATCCGTTTAAGAGATGAATGAACTATTGATAAAAATTTTACAAGAAAAATATCTTATTAATACGAACTATGTTTCTAAACAGCGAGGTGGTTGGGCTTCTTTAGCTTATAAAGTTG
>JBGZFC010000112.1:0-12409 GCA_041846575.1 Bacteroidota bacterium | reverse complement strand
TTGGCTATTAACCTTTTGAAGGAACAAGTGCATGTCTTGTGTCATGGCTCTTTTATCTCACATCTTGCGTCTAAAAAATAGATACTTCATTCCGCTAAAAGCTACATTTAGTATGACAATTAAGTGATGTGCTTTACTTTTGACACAATTCCTAATTGACAAGTATTTTTCAGAAAAAGTTGCAGATTATCATATTCTATCTTTTCCCGCGATTACTCCTTTATATATACTCTTTTCACTCTTGATGAAACAGATGTCAAAATTTCGTAGGGAATAGTTCCGATGCTTTCTGCTAATTCTATAACAGACAAGCCTTCGCCAAAAACAATCACACTATCGCCCTCATTAGCTTCGATATCGGTAACATCAACCATGCACAAATCCATGCAAACACTTCCAACTATAGGTGCCAAATGCCCGTTAATCAGAACC
Source organism: Bacteroidota bacterium (assembly GCA_041846575.1). GTDB lineage: Bacteria > Bacteroidota > Bacteroidia > Bacteroidales > Dysgonomonadaceae > JBGZFC01. The sequence continues at coordinate 11,977 of JBGZFC010000112.1, read as the reverse complement.
TTTCCTTTTCTATTACCGAATTGTCTGTCCAAACCATCGGCATATCCCATTCTGATTGTAGCGATACGAGCATCGCTCTTCACAAGTTCTTTTCTTCCGTAACCAATAGTCTCGTTTGCTGCTATATTTTTGATCTGCAGGATAGTTGTTTTTAAGGTGCTCACGTTTTTAAGTCCGGCTAATCCGCATCCGCTTATTCCGTACAAACCTATTCCCAAACGAACCATATCCCATTGATTATCGGCAAAACGCTCAATTCCCGATGAGTTAAGGATATGCTTCCAAATAGGATAGCCCAATCCTTCTTCTATCTTCTTATGCATTTTTTTCATCATATCTATCTGCATATTCGTAAAATCATCGAAAACCCAACTTTCACTTGCAGCTAAATGCGAATATACAGATTTTACAATCAAACCTTTTTGCGATTTCAACAGATGTATCAATTCGGGAATCTGCTCAGGAACGAAACCCAATCGGTGCATTCCAGTATCTATCTTAATGTGAATCGGATAGTTTGTCAACCCTCGCCTTTCAGACTCTTTTATAAAAGCTTTCAATATTCTAAGATTGTAAAGAGCAGGCTCCAAATCGCAAGCAAAAAGTTCTTCAAAACCGTTTACTTCGGGATTTAGAACGATAACAGGTGTAGAAATTCCCTCCTTCCTAAACTCGATACCCTCTTCGGCAACGGCAACGGCAAAATATTCGCATCGATGATATTGCAGAGTTTTAGCAATCTCAACAGCTCCGGCTCCATATCCGTTGGCTTTTACCATACAAACCAACTTTGTTTGCGGTGAGATTTTAGATTTATAATAGTTGAAGTTGTGAACGATGGCATCCAAATTGACTTCAAGTACGGTCTCGTGTACTCTCAACTCCAATAGCATGCTTATTCTTTCGAAATTATAGTTTCTCGCTCCTTTTAATAGAATTAGTTCATTTTCGAAGTTTTTCCATATTTCCGATTCAATAAAATCATCGGTAGTTTGAAAAAAATGTTTTTCGGGAATATTAAACAGATTGCTATTATTGAAAATATCTTTTCCGATACCGACCAACTTCTCCACTCCGCTCTGATTAATCAATTCGGCAACTCTTTTGTAGAGTGATTTCGGCAATATTCCGGTTTGCAGAATATCGGACAGGATTAATGTTTTTTTGAATCCTTTTTGCAAATTTCTCTGTTGCTGAAAATCTATCGCTATAATAATTGAGTTAATATCGGAATTGTAAGTATCATTTATTATGGTGCAGTTATTTTTTCCTTGTCTTACATCCAAACGCATTGCCACAGGCTCAAGTTTCATCATACGTTCGGCGATTGTTTCGGGCGAAACGTGCAGATAGATTAACACCGCCAAACAGCTTATGGCGTTCTCAATAGAAGCATCATCAACAAAAGGAATAGAAATGAAATAATCTAAACTCAGGAACGAATAATAAATTGTGGTTTTGTTTTCATTTTTCTCTATTTTTCTGATAAACAGATGTGCATCGTTATATTTTTGTGACCAACAGAAGGATTTTGGCGACAAAACCATCATCTCCACCGAACGATTTATGATTTCATTATCCTCTTCAAAAATAAAAATATCGGAATTGGCAAACAATTCCAATTTCTCCATTGCTTTTTGTTGCAAAGATGTAAAGTTCTCCTGATGTGCCTCTCCCAAGGTGGTAAACACTCCTATTGTTGGTTTTATTATCGGCTCCAACATTTCCATTTCGTCAGGTTGAGATATTCCCGCTTCAAAAATAGCCAACTGCGTATCCTCCTCTATCTGCCAAACAGATAAGGGAACTCCGATTTGCGAGTTATAACTTCGTGGCGACCTGACAATATTGTAGTCTTTTTCCAATATCTGATATAACCACTCTTTTACAATTGTTTTGCCGTTACTGCCTGTAATGCCTATTACAGGAATATCGAACCTACTGCGATGATATGCCGCAATTTTTTGCAAAGCATGCAATGAATTTGGCACCAATAGGAAATTGGCATCGGTGTATCTGCTCCAAATTGGATTTAGTTCCGTAACTATAAAGTTTCTCACTCCTGCATCGTACAATCCGTCAACGAATCTGTGTGCATCGGTATTTTTGGTTTTTATGGCGAAAAACAGGGTTTCCTTCGGATTGCTCAATTTTCTGCTATCGGTGAGCAAAATAGAGATTTCGAGACTTGCATTTGTCGGTATTTTCAAGTCTAAAATCGAAGCGATTTTTGATATTGGATATTTCATTAATGTAAGATTTTTATTTTTTCTTGTAGCAATGTTTTATCTCTATTGAATGATATTTGTGGATACTTATCTGCCATTTGTTCTATTTTTTGCAGCGTTTGTCGCAAAAAGTTCTCGTAATTTTCCTTGTCATTGCTCAATGGTCTATGCTCTATAGATTTTCTTATCGGATTCCACTCATTAATTATTTTTTCGGTCTCCTCCGAAAAAAATGTTTCCGAAAATCTTTGCCAAATGTAATCAACCGCCACTTCTGACGGATGAATCATATCTCTTGCATAGAAACGATAATCGCGAAGTTCATCGAGCACAATTTCATACGCGGGAAAATAGTTCGTATTTTCACTATATCTCTCCTGTAATTGCTCTATGGCAAGAAACAGTGTCGCTTTACTGATTTGACTTTGATGCGCTCCATCTTTCAAATAACGATTAGGACTAACAGTGAAAACAATTTTCAAATCCGTATTGATATAGAGCAACACCTTTATCAACTCACTCCACTCCGATACGATATTTTCAACTGATAATCTCTCTCTTTCGAAATAGCCGGCGGGAAATTTATGACAATTTCCCACTACTTCACCGGTCGTTTTCAATCTGAAAACGTGCGCTGTACCAAAAGTAACAAGCATCACGTCCATTTTCTTTATAAGCTCTGCTGCTTCGGTAAAAGATTCAGATATTGCGGAAAGGCATACGTTTTTATCGGGATGAGAAAACTTTCCCTGATGCATAAAACTCTGATAAATATCGTTGTAATAGATAAGGTCGTTTTCGGTAAACACCTCATTGTTTATCAATCGATACAGAGCTTTCGAAATAGATAGCGGATTATATAGAATACCAAAAGGATTTACACAGACACCGAATTTACTGTCGCACAACTTCTGCCCTATGTTTTCGGCAAAACATGAACCCATCAGAATCATGGATTGGTTATGATTTATCTGAAAATCGGCTTTAGGTATCTCAATATTTGTTCTAAACATTGTCATGGCGAGAATATTATAGACAAATATAGCAATTTTAATGTAGATTATTCTTGCTTTGGAATATAAAATTGAAAAAATATGTGGATATAATAGTGCTTTTTCTATGTATTAGGTATATAAAAAAGAAAGATTGTCTCACGACAACCTTTCTCCATTGTTAACCTTAAATCTAATACCATGAAAAACACGGTGCAAATATACTATATTTTTTTTGTAACAAAACTTTTTATAGCTTAATATAGGACAATTTAACTATTTTTATACAAACAGTCCTTTTTTTTTGCTATAATTTATAACTTACTCCACATAAAGAACCAATCCTTTAAGATATTCTCCTTCGGGATGAAAAATATTTATCGGGTGGTCTGACGGCTGCGTAAGTTGATGTAAAATTCTTACTTTTCTTTGAGCAATAGCGGTGGCACTAAAAACCGACAGTCTGAATTGTTCTTTACTTATTGCTTGCGAACAAGAGAATGTAAACAAAATTCCGCCCGGTGCAATCTTCTCTAACGCCGCAATATTAAGGCGTTTATAACCTTGTAAAGCATTATTGATTGCTCCTCTATGCTTAGCGAAAGCCGGTGGGTCTAACACGATTAAATCGTATTTGTCTTTCTGCATATCTCTCAAGAACTTGAATCCGTCTTCGCTGAAAGACTGGTGGCGAGTTTCGTCGGGAAAATTCAACCTAACGTTTTCGTCTGTAAGCATTACAGCTTTGGATGAGCTGTCAACCGAATGAACCATTTTAGCATTTCCCCGTAAAGCATAAACCGAAAATCCTCCCGTATAACAAAACATATTCAAAACATTGCGATTGCAGGCATATTTTTTCAACAGACTGCGATTTTCTCGCTGATCGATAAAAAAGCCTGTTTTTTGCCCTTTCAACCAATCAATATTGAAGAAATTTCCGTTTTCTATCGCAACAAAATAATCCGTTTTTCCTCCTGCCAAATAGCCGTCACACGTATTAATATCAACTTTATAAGGCAGTGTTCCTTCCGACTTGTAATAGATATTTTTCAATTTATCTTCACCAAAAACCGAAAGCAATGCATTTGTTATCAAATTCTTATCGCAATCCATCCCTACGGAATGTGCTTGCACTACCGCCGTTTCGCCATAAATATCTATAATCAATCCCGGCAAATTATCGCCTTCGCCGTGTATCAAACGAAAACAGTTGTTATCGGCTCTTATCAATCCTATTTCTTGACGCATTTTATACGCTTTAAAAATACGGTCGGTATAAAATATCTCATCGATAGACTCATCCGTAAAAGAGAGTACTCGCACCGAAATACTTCCGATTTGATAATGTCCTACAGCTAAAAATTCTCCTTTATCGGAAAACACTTTAACTACATCGCCCTCTTTGATATTTGCAGGTTTCTTGGCTATCGCTCCGGAAAAAACCCACGGGTGGAAACGTTGCAATGACTCCTCTTTTTTAGGCAATAGGTATATATCGTTATCTTTTTTCATTTTTATCTTGTTGTAATAGTTGACAATATATCCGTAAGCACGCCCAAGCATCTATGGCGGCATATTGTTGTTGAGCGGGCGACAAGGTATCGGCTTCCCAATTGGAAAGTCGTTGATTTTTCGATATTTTTTTCCCGAAAATAATAGCATATATACGTTGTAATCCGTTGTCTATTATGCCATAATTATCGACAAAAGTTTGAAGGTCGATAAAGTTTTTAGGCTGTTTGTCGGAACGTTTGCGAATTGCAGTGAAATCGTCGCGAAGCGAAAGACCGATTTTCACAATTTCGGGACTGCAAATTATTTTATCCAATATCTCGGGATATCCTATTTTATTCAGACGAAACAGATAACAGGTATCTAATGTTGACAATTGCAGTAAAGCTATCTTATTGACCTGCCCTCGTTTGAAAGCGGGCTTTGTTTCCGTATCGAAACCGAGTTGAGAGTGTTGCATCAGCTCTTGTACAGCACCCAACACATCATTCTCTCTGTCAACAACTACAATCTTCCCTGAAAAAGTTTCAACAGGAAGTTCCGCTACCAACTCTTTTGCAATGCTCAATTCCACTCTGTCTCCTCCTCTTCCAAACCACTGTTTGTTAAATCACTACTCTCTTTATATGCAATATATACGGCATGCAAAGGTCTTAATACATTCACAAGTTTTTGTCCCCAATAGAGATGAAAATGCTCTTTACAATAGTATATAGCATCGTTCATCTGCTCCGACAAATTATATTGATAAACTGAAACAAAATTTCGAATATCCTGATATATATCTGCAATATTTTCGGAGACAAATGCCGATATTGGTCTGTCGCTATACTTCATATCTTCCACGAATACATCAAGATATGTATTTTCATCGCCCATTATATCCATGACTTTATTTTCGACATGGGCATAATCCGTTTCGTTTACAAATGTAGCCGAAAAATCATCTTCCGTGAGTATGGTATCGGGCAAAAGCGAAGCTTTTACATACATTAACGGAAGTATTTTCAACATTTTGTCCACCCACTCCTCTCTGCCGAGCGGATTTTCGGATTCTACCAATTTGCAAAACTCCGCCGATGCAGCTACAAACTCCAAAACGGCGGATGCGTATATAGTTTCATTTTCTTTATTCGATGACATAATTAAATTTTTCTTTTGCAAATGTACACATTTATTTTGTAAGCTATTGCAGCTTTACAATCATTTAATCAGTAAAGTATAAAACTTGTTATATTTTTATTTCGTTAAAAATAGTACTCTGTAATCAAAATTCTATTCTCCAAGTCGCCCCATTGCAACACGAAATACCCCACGTTTTGAGAAAATTAATACGGATAATGCCAAAAGCATCTCTTTTTTTCCTATTTTTGTAGGAAAGATATAGGAAAATGGAATTTTTACAAATAAGTCAATCAGATAAAGTAAGGTGGAAAAAAGTTTGGGATCTATACGAACAGAGTTTCCCGCTTGCCGAGAGGAGGAAAATCGATGACCATATTCGAGCCTGCAACGATCCGCAATTCTTTCCTCTATCTGCCTGGGAAGGTAATACTCTTCTCGGAATTTTGTTTTTCTGGGAATGGGACTCATATCGATATTTGGAATACTTGGCGATAAATCCAAATCTTCGGGGGCAAGGCTATGGCTCACAACTATTGAGTTATTTATGTGATACAGAGCGTACTATTATCCTCGAAATAGACCCGTTATCTAATGAAACATCGGTAAGGAGGTTACAATTTTACGAACGTGCCGGATTTACTTTGACACCATATCGTTTTATGCATCTGCCTTACAGGTTGGAAGCACAATCCATAGAACTTCTTATTCTCAGCTATCCCAGAATGATAACCAAGAAACAACATAATGATTTTCTGAATTTTATCGACGATAAGGTTATTATTTATTGTGAAGGACAGTCCTGCGAGGATTAAGGATTATACGTATCAAGCGTAAAGGTGTTGACAGAGATATTTCTCTTCGCAACGAGAATCGACACACAAGTATAGGCTATTACTGTTTCGCTGTTACTTTCGTGCATCTTCACGTAACAACCTATATTCCATGACAGTATGCGTGTTTCTGCTCTGAACTTCAGGTTTTTTATTATCTCTATATAAAAAGGGTATAATCCAAATTTTATCACTGCTGTTCGATAAAAAGAAACAGAAAGATTTATGAGCGGATTAAAAAGAACTTGGCAGTAATTTTCATTATATTGACACTGTTTTATTAGTTAAGTGGCGGCACTATAATCTCTTCCGTAACCGTTATCTCTTTAAACCCCATCTCTTGCAACAGCGATGTAACAGCAAGTTTTGCCTGCTTATTTGCATCTTCCAAAATACCGCTATCGTAGGCATCTTTGCGCATAATGTTTTTTTCTCTCTTTATAGCATCGTTATACTCGGAAATTTTTATCGGATTGAATGCATTGTCGCTTTCGTTATAAACTTTAATAGAGTTTTCATCGATAACTACATCCAGAATTTTCGCTTTTGGCATTACCACATGCACCGATTTATCGACTTCGTTTACATCTACCTTTATTTTCTCAAAATCTACTCCTGCCTTGATGTAGCCGTTGTATTTCAATAAAAAATATTTTTCGGTAAAGGGTATCGGCAGACTCATTATTTTTTTTGAATCGTTATAACCGATAACACCGACATAATTGTGTTTTACCAATGCAAGTTCCTGAATATGAGCGATTTTATTTAATACGGTAGAAGAGTTGTATTTTTTATCGTTTCCACTACTCGCTTTTTCCACAATCAACAAAAAAGCCAAAACAACAGTTGTAATTGCCAAAAAGAGAGTTAACAGCTTATTTCTTTTGATTTCTATCATTTTTTGAATCAATTATTAATTTTAACCGAGATATTTACTATTAAAAAAACGTCTGTTCTGGTTATCAAATAGTGGCTACAAACATACGGAAAAGATTTGATATTATTACCGTTCGATTATAAAAAACCTCCTTTTTATAATTAAAAATCTCGTCGTAAATTTACTTTTTGAAGAAAAAACGGTAAAGCTATTTATTAATAAAGTTTATTACATATATTTGCAATTACAAAATTATTTATTTAGGCTCAATATGTTAAAGAAGATACGCGTTATAGTTTCAATAGTTCTGTTTCTTTTGATAACATTTTTCTTTATCGACTTTACAGGCTTCTTGCCCGACGAGCTGAAATTTGTTACCAAAATTCAATTTATCCCCGCATTATTATCATTTAATCTGATAGTGATAGGCGTGTTAGTTTTGATTACCATTCTTTTCGGACGAGTTTATTGTTCTTCTATCTGTCCGTTGGGAATTATGCAAGACATTATATCTCGCATTTCAAAACGTTTTAACAAAAGAAAAAGATACAAATTCCATACCGAGAAGAAATTGCTACGGTGGATTATTCTTGTAGCCACAACTATTGCCTTTCTGTCCGGCTTCACCTTTCTGTTGGGACTGTTAGACCCTTACGGTGCATACGGACGTATCGCCACACACTTTTTACGACCGGCATATTTATACGCCAACAACCTTTTAGACAATATATTAACATCGCTCAACAACTATTCACTCAAACAAGTCAATATCCATACGTTTGGCACATTGTCCATTGCAATTGCACTTATCACATTCGTGATATTGAGTATAATGGCTTGGCGAAACGGCAGAATTTATTGTAACACTATTTGTCCGGTAGGTACGGTTCTGGGATTTTTGAGTAAATTCTCACTGTTTAAGGTCGAATTTGTAACAGAAAAGTGCAACTCCTGCGGTTTGTGTTCGATGAAGTGTAAAGCTTCGTGCATCGATACAAAGAATATGAAAATAGATTACAATAGATGTGTTGATTGCTTCAACTGTCTCGATGTTTGCAACAGAAGTGCCATGAAATATGAATTTGTTGGTTTCCCACGAAAGAGACAAACTGCAAATTTATCAAACAACTCTTCAACGAGCAATGCCTCTAATGTAGATTTATCAAAAAGGCGTTTTTTCAGCACACTGCTTCTTACAGGAGTTTCCGCCGGCACTCTTTTAGCAAATAAAAATCTGCCCAAAAGTAACAGCACAAAGCCCAAACTTCCTATAGCTCCTCCCGGAGCCATAAAGATTGACAAATTTAACGAGAAATGTATATCGTGCCATCTTTGCGTCAGCAAATGCCCGACACAAATAATCAAACCCTCTCTTTTAGAATATGGACTCGGCGGAATGATGCAACCGATACTAAGTTTCGACAACGGATTTTGCGATTTCAATTGCACCGTTTGCAGTGATGTTTGTCCCACAAATGCACTAACATCAATCACAAAAAAGGATAAACAACATACACAAATTGGTATTGCACACTTTGTTTTGCAAAATTGCATAGTTCACGACAAAGAAAGAAGATGCGGTGCATGTGCCGAAATCTGCCCGAACAAAGCTATACGTATGGTGCCATATAAAAATTCTCTCTCGATACCTGAAATCAATCCCGAAATATGCATCGGTTGCGGTGCATGCGAGTATGTTTGTCCTGCCGTTCCGCGAAAAGCAATTTATGTTGAAGGAAACGATATTCAAAATGTGATAATGAAATAATGAGATAATGTGCCAATATGCCAATGTTTTTTAGACGAAAGACACAAGACTTTGAAATTACAATTTCAGATTTGGAATTACTTTTGTGTTTGAAAAGGAGACGATGGCTGTGCCTTAGTTAAAATTAATCACGAAGCCAAAGGCATCGTATCTCGACAGTAGAAACGTCATATTATGGCATCTCATTTTGTTCCTCGCAAAGCACGCAAAGATGTATCGCAAAACTCGCTAAGTTTTTTACCTGTGCTACCGAGCGAATCCTTTCGCGTAGTTTTAAATTATGTAAACAAGTTTTTAAGTGTCAACATCTAAAAGCCAAAAGCTAAAGGCTTATAAATTAGATATCTCACCCTGTTCGATATGACAAACATTCCTTCTAACACAAAAAAAATCTCAACATTGCCAAGCCTCCCACTCTCCCTCTCACGCTATCACCCACTCCCAACTCGCAACCCGAATACACTTTAACACCAATATTAACACAACATTACAATTTTTTATTACCTTTGTAAGAAAATAAATTGAAAAATGATACAATCAATGACGGGATACGGCAAGTCAGTTGCCGAACTGCCAAACAAAAAAATTACTGTCGAAGTAAAATCGCTAAACAGCAAACAGCTCGATATTTCAACACGTTTGCCATACATATACAAAGAGAAGGATATTTCGGTTAGAAACACTGTTTCGCGCAAGCTTAATCGCGGAAAAATTGATTTAAATATCAACGTGGAGACTATTTCGAAAAATGTTTCTACTAAGATAAATCACGATATTCTGAAACAGTATCTGCAAGACTTGAAACCGCTCGTTGCCGAAATAGGCGTTTCGGAGCCTAACGATTGGATTTCCACCCTATTGCAGCTACCGGATGTAATGAAGCAGGAGATTGAAGAGTTGGATGAAGATGAGTGGGCTGTTATAGAAAAGGCTATAGATAATTCTCTTGAAGGAGTTATTGAGTTTCGCTTGCAAGAAGGTGCTATGTTGAAAAATATTTTGTCTGAAAAAATAGAGAATATTCGCCAACTTCTTATAGAAATTGAGCCGTATGAATCGGAACGCCTCGAAAAAGTAAAGAGTAAAATTACGGAAGGATTGACAAATTTAGAGAATGCCGATTACGATAAAAACAGATTTGAGCAGGAGATGATTTATTATATCGAGAAATTGGACGTGAGCGAAGAGAAAAATCGCCTGTCAAATCATCTCGACTACTTTATAGAAACCATGAACGATGAAGTTTCACAAGGCAAAAAACTCGGATTTATTACGCAAGAAATCGGACGAGAGATAAATACTCTGGGGTCAAAATCGAATCACTCCGAAATGCAACGAATTGTAGTTCAAATGAAAGATGAGTTAGAGCAGATTAAAGAGCAGATTTTAAATATACTATAATGTGATTGGTAAATAGTGGTCTGTGAACAGTGAGAGTTGAATTAAAACACAAAATATTATGGCAAAATTAATTATCTTTTCGGCACCATCCGGTTCGGGTAAGTCAACTCTTATCAGATATTTACTCAACCAAGACCTGAACCTGCATTTCTCTATATCTGCCACAAGCAGGCAGCCACGGGGCGAAGAGCAACACGGTGTGGAATACTATTTTCTTACACCCGATGAATTTCGCCAACATATCGCGGATGATGATTTTCTGGAATATGAAGAGGTGTATGAAAACAAATTCTACGGAACGCTCAAAAGCGAGGTTGATAAAAAACTTGCCGAAGGCAAAAATGTGGTTTTCGACGTGGATTGTATTGGCGGAATAAATATCAAAAACTACTACAAAGAGCGTGCTCTCAGCATCTTTATTATGCCGCCGTCAGTTGAGGTGTTGCGTCAACGATTGGAAAAAAGGGGTACCGATTCGCCCGAAGTTATCAACAACAGATTGGCAAAAGCTAATTATGAAATGAGTTTCGCTCCGCAATTTGATGTGATTATTAAAAACGATGATTTCGATAGAGCAAAAAGAGAGGCGGTGGAGCTGATAAAGGGGTTTATTGAGGGAGAATAGTTGGGAGATAATAATATATTTGTAGAAAATAAAACAAAACATTCGTAAATGCCTATTGATTAGGGGGTGTTTTACGAAAGTTTGTTGCGTAAATAAGAAGTTGTGCGACACCCTTAGGAAGTTATACTCACTAATCTTGAGTGAATTAATGAAAGAAGAAGAAAAATGCTAATTTTGCAACTATAAATAATCGCAAAAAATAAACAAGTTAGACAATATAGAGACAACCGAATTTCAACAAGGACAGGGAATAATCTCTTTACATCGTTCGAAAGCATTGCAAACCGTGAATAATGAAAATTTGCTAATGACTTGGGAAGTTGGAGCGTTTGTTTCGACTCGACTGAAAAATTCTGCTCGGGAAAACAAAACTATTAACCTGAGTTCTGTTTAAAGGGTATCCGATTATCTCATTGAAATTAGTCATAGAGCCTCTATCCGTTAAAATGCATGACGGACTTATAGGAAAAAAATAAAAAAAAAACAGATTTAGAAGAACAGGGCTAATTGCTGTTCTTCGTATGTTCTCTCAAAGCGGATAGCCGGTTTCTTGTCAAAAAAACAATAAGCCCCCAAAGCGGCGATGAGGTTCATTAAAAAGTTATGGATGCTGCGA
>JBGZFC010000111.1:0-9948 GCA_041846575.1 Bacteroidota bacterium | reverse complement strand
TAAGTATAACAAAATGGATATTAAGCAAGTACAATATGAGTTAAACAAAAGACCAAGAAAAAAATTAAATTTTGATAACCCGAAAAAAATATTTTTTGCATCTTTGCCAAACAATGTTGCATTTAATACTTGAATCTACGGATTCCCGATTGGATAACAAAACTATCAAAATAGATAAACAATGAATATCAAAACCTGTTTTACAATATTATTTACACTCACATCAGTTTTTTGCTCCTATTCTCAACAAAAAACGATAACTCTGCACGAATGTCAAGAAAAAGCAACCAAAAACTACCCTGCATTTGCAAGATATGGTTTGATTGAAAAGACAAAAAACTACAATCTTAATAATGCTAATATGGCATTCTTACCACAAATTTCGCTGGTAACACAAGCCTCTTGGCAATCGGATGTTACAAAAATAGATTTGTCTCTACCCGAAGGTCTTCCGCCAATGGAAATTCCCACACCCGACAAAGACCAGTACAGAGTGGCTGCTGAAGTTAATCAATTGATATGGGATGGCGGTTATACGGCATCGCAAAAAAAGAGTGCCAGAGCGCAAGCAGAGGTGGAATATAAACAATTGGAATCGGAAATATATCAACTTCGCGAAAGAGTTAATAATTTGTTTTTCGGCATTTTACTGCTGAAAGAGCAACTTGTACTTCAAGCATCATTAGAGGAAGAATTGCAAAGAAATCATGACAAAATTCAAACCTACCTAACCAATGGCTTGGCTAATCAATCCGATTTAAGTGCCATAAAAGTGGAGCAACTGAAAGCCGGACAAAATCGCATACAGAAGGAGGCTACTCGCGATGCATATATCAAAATGCTTTCAATAATTATTGGCGAAACGCTAAATCAAGAGACTGTTTTTGAAAAACCGGAAATAGATTTTTCCGAAACAGTTGTAGGCTCAATCAATCGCCCCGAACTATCGCTGTTTAATGCACAACAGGCTATGTATGAGTCTCAAAAAAGCACTCTTACATCGAGAGTAATGCCAACGATAAGTGCTTTTGCACAAGGCGGATACGGCAAACCTGCTCTAAATATGTTTGAAAACGAATTTAATCCGTATTTTATGGGAGGAGTTCGTTTGGTTTGGAATATTGGAAATCTATACACTTTGGGCAATCAGAAGAAAATCATCGACTTACAAAAATCTTCCGTTGAATCACAACGCGAAACTTTCTTTTACAACCTCAACATGCAAATATCGCAACAACAGATGGAAATTGAAAAATATCGCAAAACCATGCAAGACGATGAGGAAATTATTCGCCTTCAAAGGCTTATCCGTGAAACAGCACAGGCAAAAGTAGAGAACGGAACGATGACAGTAGCCGATATGTTACGAGAAATATCATCGGAAGAGATGGCAAAACAAGCAAAAGTATTGCACGAAATACAATTCCTAATGTCAATATACAACTTAAAATATTTGATAAACAATGAAAGCAACAGATAGAAAATTTAGCAAAACAACAATTAAGGTACTTTGCAACATCGTAATTTTCAGTATATTCCTCATTTCATGCGACAAGAGCAATAGTGAAAATGATGCAACCGGCTCGTTTGAAGCTGCCGCAATAATCGTATCAGCCGAAGCTTCCGGAAAAATAATTAAACTCGATGTTAAAGAGGGACAACAACTAAAAGAGGGTACGGAAGTGGGAGCAATAGACAGCACGCAACTTTATCTGCAAAAAATGAGTTTACTGAGCAACGTGAGAGGTATCCGTGTTCAACGTCCCAATATCAGCACACAAACCGCTGTAATAGAGGAAAATATACAAAATCTTCAACGTGAACGAGAACGCACGAAAAAATTGATTGCAGCTAACGCGGCTAACCAAAAACAGTTAGACGATATTAATCATCAAATTGATCTGTTACAGCGTCAACTCATGGCACAAACATCATCGCTGGAAAAGAGCAGTGCCAATATTTCGGCACAAAGCTCTGCTATGGAAATCCAAGTAGCTCAGTTAGAGGACCTTATAACCAAATGCAAAATAAAAAGTCCTATTTCGGGAGTTGTTTTAAATAAATATGCCGAACAAGGCGAATTGGCAAATATAGGGACGCCTCTGTTTAAAATAGCCAATATCGAAAGTCTGTTTTTAAGAGCTTACGTTACAAACGACCAATTAGCTCAATTAAAGCTTAATGATAAAGTAACCGTGCGAACCGATGCCGGAAACGGCAAAATGCGTACTTACGAAGGTGTTATAAGTTGGATTTCGGATAAAGCCGAGTTTACACCCAAAACAATTCAAACAAAAAATGAACGTGCAAATCTGGTTTACGCAATAAAAATAGAGGTACCGAATGACGGTTTTCTCAAAATAGGCATGTACGGAGAGGTGAAATTTTAAATTATCAAATCTGCAAAAAATGATTGTAGTTGAAAATCTGTATAAAAAATATGGTTGCGTGGAAGCTCTTCACAATCTGTCGTTTACAATAAACGATGGAGAGATTTACGGAGTTATCGGACCCGATGGTGCCGGAAAAACCACACTGTTCAGAGTTTTGGCATCACTTATTTTACCGGATAAAGGGTTTGCAAAAATCAACGGTCTTGATACGGACAGAGATTATAGAAAAATTCGCCAAATTGTTGGCTATATGCCCGGTAGATTTTCCTTATACCAAGACCTGTCGGTAGAGGAGAATTTGCGTTTTTTTGCTACGGTTTTCAATACAACCATTGAGGATAACTGCCACTTAATAAGGGATATATACCAACAAATAGAACCTTTTAAGAGAAGAAAAGCCGAAGCTCTTTCCGGAGGAATGAAACAGAAACTGGCTTTGAGTTGCGCTTTGATTCACAAACCGGAAGTTCTTATCTTGGATGAGCCGACAACAGGAGTTGACCCCGTATCGAGGAAAGAATTTTGGGACATATTGAAAAATCTTAAAAATGAAGGTATCACTATTTTAGTATCAACTGCTTACATGGATGAAGCAAGTTTGTGCGACCGCATTTCTCTTATGCAAGATGGCAGTTTTATCGCTACCGATACACCACAAGGTATAATAGACGCATATCCCGAAACTCTGTGGGCAGTCCGTTCCGAGAAGATGTTTGCTCTGTTAAACGATTTGCGACAAAACGAAAACATTAAAACCTGTTTTGCATTCGGAGATAAATATCATGTAACCGTTAAAGATAGTTTCTCACAAACCGACCTAAATGAATTTCTTATAAAGAAGGGCTATAAAACTGTTGATATTTACGATATTACACCTTCGGTAGAGGACTGTTTTATGGCTCTTACAAACATAGATTCGCAAAAAACACAAGAAAAACGAATACGATAATTTGATAAACAAGTAATCTGCAAAATGAGTAAAGTAATAGAAGTTTCAAATCTGACAAAAAAATTCGGGCATTTTACCGCTGTTGACAATATCTCTTTCGATGTTAACAAAGGGGAAATCTTCGGTTTTCTGGGAGCAAATGGAGCCGGAAAAACTACAGCCATAAAAATGTTGTGCGGAATCAGTAAACCGACAAGCGGAGAAGGCAAAGTTGCAGGTTATGACATCATAAAAGAAAACGAAAAAATCAAACGCAATATCGGATATATGAGTCAAAAGTTTTCTCTATATGAAGACCTTAAAGTTTGGGAGAATATACGACTATTTGCAGGTATTTACCGATTGACAAACAGGGAGATAGCGGAAAAGACCGACAAACTTCTCCAAAGATTGAAATTTGAGTCGGAACGCAACACTATGGTCAAGTCATTACCTCTCGGATGGAAACAAAAACTTGCTTTTTCTACAGCAATATTTCATACACCCAAAATAGTTTTTTTAGACGAACCAACCGGAGGAGTTGACCCTGCCATGCGTCGTCAATTTTGGGAGATGATTTATGAAGCGACAGATAGCGGAATCACGGTTTTTGTTACCACTCACTACATGGACGAAGCTGAATATTGTGACAGGGTTTCCATTATGGTAGATGGAAGAATAGACGCTATAGATACGCCACGTGCTTTAAAAGAGCAACTTGGAGCAAATACGATGGATGATGTTTTTAGAAAATTGGCAAGAAAATCTACTCGTTTAGAGTAATAATAAGGCTTAACTTGAAATTTGATTGATATGAAACAGTTCATTTCGTTTGTAGAAAAAGAGTTTTATCATATATTTCGCGATGGTCGTACCATGCTGATTCTTTTGGGAATGCCTGTTGTACAGATGCTTCTATTCGGATTTGCAATAAACATGGATGTGAAAAATGTACGAACAGTTATTTTTGACCCGGCAAAAGATGTTGCCACAGCTAAAATCGGCAATAAAATAGATGCATCTTCCTATTTCAATCTGTTGGGATACGTATATTCATCGCAAGAGATTGACGATTTGCTGAACAGAGGGGAGATTGATATGGCTTTAGTTTTTGAAAACAACTTTAGCAACAATATATTACACACCGGACAGGCTCAAATACAGATAATTACCAATACATCAGACCCAAATTTCGGAACAATTGCCACCAACTATATGACTGCTCTATTGGGCGAGTATGCTCAGGAAATGTCAGGAAAAGTTGACGAAATGTCATACCGAATAAACGTGAACGGCAAATTACTGTACAATCCCGAAATGAACTCTGCATACACTTTTGTGCCGGGTATTATGGGACTCGTATTGATGATAATTTGCTCTATAATGACATCCATATCTATTGTTCGTGAAAAAGAGCGAGGCACTATGGAAGTTTTGCTTGTTTCGCCGTTGAAGCCCGCTACTATTTTAATAGCTAAAACAATCCCCTATCTGGCTCTATCAATAATAAATCTGATTTCGATTCTATTGCTGTCGGTATATGTTCTTCACGTTCCCATAAACGGTAGTTTAGGTTTATTGATTATTGTTTCGATACTGTTTATATTTTTAGCTCTTTCGCTCGGGCTGCTTATTTCCACGACGGTCAGTACACAAGTTGCGGCAGTACTTATTTCCGGAATCGGTTTGATGATGCCCACGCTTGTGTTATCGGGGATGATTTTCCCGATAAACAGTATGCCTGAAGTACTGCAATGGTTTTCTACAATTGTTCCTGCACGTTGGTATATTTCGGCAATGAAAAAGATTATGATTGAGGGTTTAGAATTCAAATACATTATAAAAGAAATTGGCATGATAGTAGCCATGATTACACTATTTATAAGTTTAAGTATTTGGAATATAAAAGAAAGACTAAATTATTGATTACTAAAACAAAGAGATAAAATGGGTCAATTAAAATTTCTTGTTGAAAAAGAGTTTAAACAGATAATCCGCAATGCCATTATCCCCAAAATGATTATCGGTTATCCTATTATGGTATTACTGATTTTTCCGTGGGCAATAAACTTTGAAGTAAACAATATAAAGATAGATATAGTTGATTACAATAAAAGTTCTTATTCACAACAACTTGTGGATAAAATAGATGCTTCGTCATACTTTATTCTAACAAACGTATCAACCGATTACAACAACTCAATAGAACAGATGAACCGTAAAGAAGCCGATGTAATTCTTGAAATTCCTCCTACGTTTGACCGTGATATAATGAAGGAGAAATCGGCAGATGTAATGGTTGTTGTTAATGCCGTTAACAGCACGCAAGGTTTGCTTGGAAACAGCTATCTGACACAGATTATCAACGATTTTTCGCAAGAAATACGCGCCGAACTGTTTCCTGCAAGCGTGATGGCAAAAGGGGCAAATATTGAAATTGTGCCCGATTACAGATATAATAAAAAGTTGGATTACAAAATATTCATGATTCCCGCTTTTATTGCCCTTATGCTCACTCTGATTTGTGGAATTATGCCTTCGTTAAATATTGTACTCGAAAAAGAGACCGGAACTATTCAACAAATCAATGCAACACCTGTAAACAGGTTTAGCTTTATACTTGCCAAACTTATACCATATTGGGTCATAGGGTTAATCGTTTTAACTATCTCATTCGTATTAGTTTGGTTGGTTTACGGTTTGATACCTGTCGGCAGCTTTGTTACTTTGTATTTGTCGAGCATAGTTTTTATAATAGCCATCACCGGATTGGGTATAATCGTTTCAAATTACTCCGACACATTACAACAAGCGATGTTTTTAGTGATGTTCTTTATACTGATTATCATCCTTCTGAGCGGAATTTTTACACTCATTTCGGCGATGCCGGCTTGGGCGCAAGTAATAACATATTGCAATCCGCTTACATACTACATAAAAATAATGCGTTTGGTATATCTGCAAGGCAGTGGCGTACAGGATATATTGCAGCCGTTAACAATACTACTTTTATTTGCAGTTGTTCTAAACGGATGGGGAATTGTGAGTTATAAGAAAAGAGGATGATTTTTGTTAGTTGTTAGTTCTGAGGTGGTGTTTTGAGTTGACGCGGAGAACTGGAAACGATGGTTTTGTCTTCTGTCAATTAGCAATTAACAATCTTCTTAAGAACGGCTTTGCCTTCGTTATTCTAAAAATGCGACAAACGGACTTTTAGCCGTTGTTCGCTGTGCTAAAGCCTTCGTCGGAGGAATTTATAATCACTGTTTCCGGAAAAAACTAATAGAGAAAAATGAAAAGTGAAAAGTTGCGACAGAGTGGCTGCGTAACTTGGAGAAAGATGTACTTGACTAACTTCGCGCTTTTCTTTGTAGGATTTGCGTGAAATAAATACCTATACACAACATTGTACTATCGAATAAAGAGTTACCTTTGCAAAATCAATATTTGTATCTCTTTTGTATGAAAAAAATCACACTACTTATATTGCTTCTTCTAAACGTGCATCTCTCTTTCTCACAAAATGTGTTGAGAGGTATTGTTATTGAATCGGATAGCCGATACCCTATTTCGTTTGCAACGGTTGTATATTATGAATCGGGCAATCCGGAACAAAAAGGTGTTGTTACGGATGCTTTCGGCAATTTTGAAGTAAAAAGCAGTTTGCATATTCAGAAGATTAGAGTTTCGTGTGTGGGTTACAAAACGGAAGAGTTGAAAATGAGCGAATCCGATTACAAGAAAAAGTTGGTTATTTCTTTGGATGAAAACCCTATCGAACTTAATCAAGTGGTTGTTACAACCAAAAACAATCCTGCATTGCGCATCATTCGAAATGCTCTCTACAATAAATCGAAAAACGACTTCATACGCTATCCGGAATACAGCTACACGGCATACGTGAAGACTTTGATAGATTATAAAACTTCGAAAGATTCTACGAATATTGAAAAAGACAGTATCGAGTTACGACGCGACAGTATTTTGAGCAGACAAGTTCCGTTTATCAACGAAACGGTAGTAAAAAACACCAAAGTCAACAACCAAAGTCAATCTAAAATTATAGCTCAAAAAACATCGGGATTTAAAGACCCGCTTATATCTCAAGTTTTTTCTACCATATTTCATCAAGCTATCTCTTTTTACGAAAACGATATTCGGCTTTTTGCCACACCTGACGAGCAAAACTCCTTTAATACTGCATTTGTAAGCCCCTTATCTGACGGATGTTTGAGAAGATATTCATACGAATTGGAGAATAAATTGATTACGGCTGATGACACAATTTTTATTATCAACTACAAACCGAAAAAAGGTTCAACTTTCAACGGATTGAAAGGTACGATGCTCATCTCATCCAACGGTTACGCGCTGAAAAATATCGTGGCACAACCTGCCGACGAGTTGTTGATTTCGTTCAAATTCAAACAAGATTATAATTTAGTTGACGGGAAATGGTTTCCCTCTCTGTTGGAAGAAGATGTTATTTTTAACGGACTTAAACGAGATAAATCGAAAAGCGTTCCGGCTTATGTAATTTCGGTAAAAAATGACAGCATTTCGTATCAGGTTGAGAATAAAAAAATGAGAAGAGAGAGTATCGAGATTGATTATGCAATGCTGAAGAGAAGCGATGAGATAATCGGTGCGTTACGTAGAGACAGCTTAACAATTAGAGAAGAGAGAGCATACCACTTTTTGGATAGCGTTGGCGAAAAAATGAATTTCGACCGATATCTGCGATTAATGCCTAAACTGACTTTAGGATTGATTCCATACAAGATTTTCGACTTTGATATTAGTAAGTTATTTACTGCAAACCTGCACGAAAACGTACGTTTAGGACTCGATGTGCAGACCAATGAACAGCTTTTAAGAAAACTTTCGGTTGGCGGATATTTGGGTTACGGTTTTAAAGATAAATCGTGGAAATATGGCGGAAATATGAAACTTATTTTGGATAAAGCAGGCGATACACATATCACTCTATCGGCTCGTAAAGATTTGTATGAAATTGGGAGCATACATATTACAAATAATGGAACAATCTTGTATAACCAGTATTTGCGAAACTTTGTTGGGGAGATGTATGACGAAATCATACAAAAAAGTATCACTTTCGAGTCGCAAATATTTAGATATATAAATGTGAAAACCCAACTCTCGCTAAATAAATTCAATCCTGCCTACGAAAATTTGTTCAATGGCGTGGAGATAAACGAATATTATGCCGATGCGGTTTCTGTTTCTCTGGAGTATGCTGTTGGCAAAAAGAAGATCGATTTAGTAGGAGAAAGATACGTTTTGGCATACGGAAATCCTATACTTACAGCCATATATACACGTGGAATTAACAATATCAACAACTCCTCTTACATATACAACAGATTCGAAACCAATCTAAACTACACTATGTATGACGGACGTATTGGTAAAACTTCGCTTCTTATGTCTGCCGGATATATCGACCGTAATTTGCCTATTGCTCTGATGTTTACTGGCGAAGGCAGTAGTTCGGATAAAATTACTTTTGTGGTAGATGGATATTTTCAAACGATGCGTCCATACGAATTTTTGTCGGACAGATATGTTCATCTGTTTTTTAAACACAATTTTGGCACACTTCTATTGAAAACCAAAAACCTCAAACCACAGTTTATCGTCCATCATAATATGGGGTGGGGAAATCTGCAAAATCAGGAAGCATACTCATATCAATTTCAAACAATGGATAAGATATACTTTGAATCGGGATTAGTGATTCAAAGTTTACTCAAAACCGAGATTATGAATCTGCTCCATTTCGGTGTGGGAGTTGGTGCATTTTACAGATACGGATACTATACGAAGGATAATCTCAAAGATAATATTTCAGCGAAAATAGCATTTACACTCGATTGGTAATATAAATATGCCAATATTTAGACACTATACAAATATATTTACTATTTTGATTTCATATTTTTGGACACTATGACTCGTACCACAAAATGCGAAACTACAGCAATTGCTAGTATCAACACAACTGCCAATCCGGAGCATAAAGTGCCGAAACGTTCTGGCTGATCCATTTTCTCGTTGTTTTTGGTTAATAAAAAGAATTATTATTACCTTGCATAAAAATATTAATTTTTGGATTTGGTAATTTAATATAGATTAATTATCTTTGTAAAAAAAAGATCATGAATTGTCCAAAATGTAAATCGGAGCTAAAAGTTAAAAATGGAGTAATTAAGGGAGTTCAACGCTATAAATGTAAAGATTGCAACTGCAATTATACGGTTAGTTTTCAGCAACAATCTGAGAAGGAAAAGAAAAGACGTTTTGCTCTTTCCCTATATCTTGAAGGTTTAGGTTTTCACTCCATCGGACGTTTACTGGGTGTAAGTCACGTTTCTGTTCTAAACTGGGTTCGTAAATACGGTAGAGAGTTAACTTCTATCCGCAATCCACGTCCTGTAAAGATTATGGAATTAGATGAAATACATTCTTATTGTGGAAATAAAAAAACTACTGTTGGATATGGATTGGTGCTGATAGAGAACAACGCCAATACGTTGATTTCAATGTGGGAGACAGAAGCACAAAAACAGGGTTAGTCTTGTGGAATAAAGTTATGACTCAAGC
>JBGZFC010000110.1:0-2932 GCA_041846575.1 Bacteroidota bacterium | reverse complement strand
TGTTTCTGCTTCTATTCTTACTTGTTTTCAGGATTTTGTATTGGAATCACTCTTCTTCTTTTATGACAATCAAACCATAAAGATTGTTGCACCAAAATTTAAAATTATCAATTTAAAAGAGAAAGAAAAAAGAGAAACAAAATTAACAGAAAATCGAAAGAGATTCTTATCAATATTTTATCTTATTTAATGCAATGTAAATAAAAAACACATCAATAACCACGAATTATCTTATCACGACAGAATAAATTTGTTATCTTTGTATAAAAGATAATCACGACATACTGTTGTGTAAACTCGTATAAACTAAAATCAAATATAATGTCGTCCGTTTACCAATTAGCTCGCAATTTTGCTCTACAAACCAATCGGATACTGTTTATAACAGGGAAAGCCGGGACAGGGAAAACTACTTTTCTGCATCGTTTGAAAGAAGAATCGAAAAAGCAAATAGCAGTAGTTGCTCCAACAGGTGTAGCGGCGATAAATGCCGGCGGAACTACCATTCACTCATTTTTTCAACTGCCATTTTCGCCTTTTATCCCTACAGCCGAAGGACAAAAAGACTTGATAACGAAACTGAAAATGTTTTCCCATAAACGCAGCGTTATTCGAGAGTTAGAGCTGTTGGTAATTGACGAGATTAGCATGGTCAGAGCCGATTTGTTAGATGCCATGGATACGGTTCTGCGAAATGTCAGATACAGACCCGACGAACCTTTTGGCGGCGTACAAGTAATATTTATCGGCGATATGTTTCAACTCTCGCCTGTGGCAAAACAAGACGATTGGCAAATTCTATCGCAATTTTATGATGGAATCTTCTTTTTCAACAGCCAAGTTTTGAAACAAACGTCAACGCTGCATATCGAGTTTGATACGATTTTCAGACAGAGTAACGAAACATTTATTTCATTATTAAACGAAATTAGGAACAACTCTCTAACTGAAAACGGATTGCGAATGCTACAAAGCAGGTATAATCCAAATTTTATTCCACAAAAAAAAGAGACCTACATAACTCTTACCACACATAATGCAAAAGCCGATGCCATAAATTCTCAAGAATTAGAAAAGATAAAAAAAACTGCAAAACAGTACAAAGCTGTTATACGTGGCGATTTTCCAGAACGAAATTTTCCGGTAGAAGAGACTTTGGAATTGAAGGTTGGAGCAAAGGTAATGTTTGTGAAAAACGATACAGAATCGGTTCGCAGGTTTTACAATGGAAAAATCGGGGTAATTACCGAAATGCACGACAACCATGTTACCATTAAATGTCCTGACGATGAAGAGAGTATAGACCTTTCGCCAATGCTATGGGAAAACGTGAGTTACACGGTCAACAAAGAGACTACACAATTGGAAGAGAGTATTGACGGCACTTTTATGCAATTGCCGTTACGTCTTGCGTGGGCAATTACAATTCATAAAAGTCAAGGACTTACGTTCGACAGAGTGATAGTAGATGCGGGTGCCGCTTTTGCTCCCGGACAGGTATATGTTGCTTTAAGCAGATGCAGGACTTTAGATGGCTTAGTTCTGAAAAGCCATATCGACAAAAGATGTCTGCTAAACGATATAAAAATTCAAGATTTTTCTCAAACTCACCACTCTACAACCGAACTGTCGCAACAACTCGACACTTCGCAACAACAATATAAAGAGCAACTTCTTATGGAGTTATACAATTTCTCGTCGTTACAAAAAATGTCGCAAGATTTACTCAATGACACCGGAAAAGTAGAAGAATCGTTTAACGATGAAACGATACCGTTTTTACAAAATCTAAAAGAGAAAGCAAGCCAATTGGCAGAAGTTTCCGAAAAATTCAGAATACAACTGAAAGCGATTATTTCGGCAAACAACAAACAAAAATTCTCGGAACGACTAAAAGCATCATCCTACTACTTCACAAAAGAGTTGAACAATCTTTTAGATTTTATCACCACATCGCCGGCAACAACCGACAATAAAAGTAACGGACAAGAATACGAAAATAACCTGTTGACAATTTACACACTTGTCTCTCAGAAACAGCACTTAATCAAGGGATTAAAACCATTTTTTTCGGTAGAAGAGTATTTCTCGCTCAGAAACAAATTTGCATTCACGCCACCTTCAATCAAAGCATACGCAACCGTGCATACCGATGCAATCACAACAAAATATCCCGATTTGTTGCGAACACTTACGCAAACACGCAATATCATTGCCGAGCATTTCAATATTCCGGTATATATGGTTGCTCGAACTCGTTCACTTATGGAGATGGCTGAATATCTTCCGCTAACGCATAAGGAACTGACTAAAATTCACGGCTTTGGCAAAAAAACCGCCGAAAAATATGGCGATGCTTTCTTGGATGAGATAAACAACTACTGCGAAGAAAACGGACTTACATCGAATATGGGTTCTCTTTTTAATCCCGAGAAAAAGAAAAAACCGGCGAAGAAAAAAGGCGATAGTGCCCGTGAAACGTTAACTCTATTTGAAAACGGAAAAAGCATCGAAGAGATAGCCGAAGAGAGAAATTTAACGGAATCAACCATTGCCGGACATTTAGCTCGATTTGCAATAGAGGGCACATTGGATTTCCACCGCTTTGTATCGAAAGAGCAATATGAAAAAGCATTGGAAATATTGGAAAACAGGGACGAAAACGTTTCGATATACTCAACGCTGTCACAATATTTTTCAAAAATTGAAACAACTTTTATCAGTGCGTGGCTAAGAGAAAATAGTGACAAGAAATAGAATAATTACAAATATAAAAATATAAAATGAGTATCCGTATATTTACCCAAAATTGATTATCTTTGTAAAAAAATCAAGTTATATGACGTTAATCGATTTTATATCTGAATTTCCTGATGAAGAAAGCTGCAAGCAAAAATTCAAGGAGTATCGCGACCAAGTAGGAGTTGTTTGT
>JBGZFC010000109.1:0-2641 GCA_041846575.1 Bacteroidota bacterium | reverse complement strand
TTCATACTTCTTGGCTAAACTTTCTAATGTTTCGCGCTCTTTTAAAGGTTCTAAAACGACTTTCGCTTTGAACTCTTTGCTGAATTTTCTTCTTGTTGTGGACATAAGTTTTTTTTGTTAAAGATAATGTTTTTTCTTTCATCGTCATGTCTTAACTTGTTGTCCAGTTTTGGGGAGTATTATAAAAAACTATTTACACACTTTTGGGGATAATACCAAAATTTAAACAACCTCTAAGATGTAATGCTTTCGAACGAATAAGATGTTTTGTCTTGCCCGATAATCCAAGCACTGTTCCTGAAACTTCACGTAAAGGAATGATTTTGTAAATACGCCAAAGAACATACTTATCAGATGGTCTTTGGTTGTGTCTTTATATAGCGGTCGGCATTGAGCCTATCGCTGTTTTGGGTGATAGTGTGGTTGTCAATCAAAGAAATCAGCTGTATGAAAACAGATTGTTAGAGAAAATGTGTATTTTTGTTCATTGTCGTATTGCGTTATAGTGAAGACAAAACTACTAAAAAAGAGTAGGGGTTGAAGATTTATTTTTCTCCCTGCACTTTTTGAATGTTTTTTTATCGGACAATAGTGAAATCTATTATTAAATTACAACTAATTTGAAACAGTCATTATTATTTCTTCTATTATTTTTTGCAGGACTATTTCTTGCAGCATTTTCATTAGTGCCGGATCTGTTTCTCGATGAATCCATATCCAAATGGGTGCTGTACGTTTTGCTCTTTTTTGTGGGAATGCAAATCGGTGCCGGAAAGAATATCTTGTCAACCGTGAAGAGAGGTGGATGGCGTATAATTTTTATTCCGTTGGCTACAACTATCGGAACATTTAGCGGTGTGGCACTTATCAGTTTGTTATTGCCTAATAGAAGTCTGTTCGATTGTTTGAGCGTGGGTGCCGGATTTGCTTACTATTCGCTTTCGAGTATTATTATTTCGGAATATAAAGGAGCGGAGTTGGGTACTGTAGCTCTATTGGCTAATATAATGCGTGAATTTGCGGTTCTTATTTTAGCTCCATGGATGGTAAAATATTTCGGTAATCTGGCACCAATATCTGCCGGAGGTGCTACCACAATGGATACAACTTTGCCGATTATTACTAAATATAGCGGAGAAGATTTTGTTGTAATTGCTATTTTTCATGGTATGATAATTGATTTTACCGTACCTTTGTGGGTGAGTTTTCTCGTCAGTCTTTAAACTAAAGATTGTTTAATTAAAAAAATCACATATATCCTTATGCGTTCACTTATTGTAGCTCTAATTATTCATTTGACAGTCAATGTGCTTTTTTTCTTTAAAAGTAGATGGGCTTTCAAAGGTAACATAGCGATTCGTACTGCTCTGCTTGTTTTGTTTTCGGCAGAATTTTTGTTCTATTTTATCGGTTTTTTCTTTTTTAATTATCTGCCTGACAATCTTGTACAAGTTAACAGGATGCTTGCTACAAGTTGGATGCTTTTTGTGATTTATGCAAGTATCGTGATATTTATTATCGATTTGCTTTATCTGATAGTAAAAAAAGAACAGCTTTCACCATCTAAGTTGAAGAATCAATCTTTCAAAACCAGAAAAATAATCTGGCTCTCTTCCGTGATATTTGTAACGATTGTTATGTCAATCGGTAAATATAAATTTAACAACCCCGTTGTACAATCAGTAAGTATCAATATAGATAAAAGAGCTGGAAAATATAAGTCTATTCGGATTGTTTTTGCTGCCGATATGCATTTGGGATATCTGATTAACAGGGATTATGCACGTAAATATGTCGATTTTATTTTATCGCAAAATCCCGATTTAATCCTTTTTGGCGGCGATATAATCGATTCGCATATTGAGCCTGTCATAAAAGGCAATGTGGATGAGGAGTTGAGACGACTTCATGCACCACTTGGAGTGTTTACTTGTCCCGGTAATCATGAGTATCGTTTTGAAATGGACGATAAGATTGAGTGGCTCAATCGTGCAGGAATAAAAGTGTTGAGAGATTCGGCTCTGCTGATTGACAATGCTTTTTATATCGTTGGCAGGGAAGATTTTGTCATCAAGAATAGAAAGAGCCTAAAAAGGTTGCTAAATGAGCAGCAAGTAGATTTGTCAAAGCCGGTTATCGTGCTAAATCACACACCTAATAATCTGGATGAAGAGGTTGCTGCCGGAACCGATTTGGCACTTTACGGTCATACACATAACGGGCAGGTTTTTCCGGGCAATTTGATTACCGAAGCTATATTTGAAAATGCTCACGGATATTTACAAAAAGATAATACACATATTTATGTTACTTCCGGCATTGCTTTGGTCGGTCCGCAATACAGGATAGGAACCGTTTCGGAAATTGCGGTGCTGGATGTGAGTTTTATTAAAAGTGAATAGTGTATAATGAGAGGTGAGTATTTACTCGTAAAAGCTTACAATAGGAATTGATTCTATACAGGGATATTAGTTAAATTCGACTATTATGACAAAATTGATAAATAGTCGCCCCTTAAAATACCTTTATGCAACTGAAATTCAATAAAATAATTCCTCAAAAAGTTGTATATATCTGCAACATTTTGTACCTTTATGTGCTAAAACACTGCAAATTATGTTAGGAAAATTACCGGAAAAAG
>JBGZFC010000108.1:0-12128 GCA_041846575.1 Bacteroidota bacterium | reverse complement strand
GTGCCTGAGCTTTCCATGCCGAAATCTGCGTTGGCAACAGTTCATACTTCTTGGCTAAACTTTCTAATGTTTCGCGCTCTTTTAAAGATTCTAAAACGACTTTCGCTTTGAACTCTTTGCTGAATTTTCTTCTTGTTGTGGACATAAGTTTTTTTTGTTAAAGATAATGTTTTTTCTTTCATCGTCATGTCTTAACTTGTTGTCCAGTTTTTGGGGAGTATTATACAATAATCTGAACGAAGGTATAATTAATGTTAGGACTTGTGGTAATACAAAAGTTTGTGCTACCATCAAGCCCTTGCTATTGGTTATATAATTTTACCATTCAGGTAAGCTCTCTGACGAAGGGATTTTTATCCCGAATAGCAAGAGTTTTTTTATAAAGGCATTGTGGTTTGAATCCACATTGCCTATATTTTTATGCTCAATGCGGATTTATAACCGCAATGTGCGTTTTCCCGACAACACGAAAATCAGAACTATCGAATAAATTCCTAACTACACTTGACATGACAGTAGGTACGAACCCATAACACGCAACTCATAACCCACAATGCTCTATCAACAAACAAAAAGAGAACCTTCATCAATTGAAGATTCTCTTTAAGTATATAAATTTCCGTCGTTTTTAAAGCTACACTATTTCACTTCATGTTCAGCCTCTACTATTTCCATTCCGCGAAGAATTGCTTTTTCGTTCATAGGCAGAAGTTTGTGGTGTCTTTCGGGTAATGATTTTTTCAATCCTTTCATTACATTTTCTAACTCTACCATCGGAGATAGCTTAAGCAAACCGCCCAATACTATCATATTGAACACTTTAGTGTTATCCATACGCAAAGACTCTTCCATAGCGGGAACTCTATAAACGTTGATATCTTTACGCTCTGTTGATTTTGGCACAGAGTATGGGTCATAAATAAGAATACCGCCCGGTTTTACCTTGCTTTCAAACTTATCCATTGATGGTTGATTCAAAACAATCACCACGTCGTATAAGTTTACAATGGGAGAACTTATCGGCTCATCATCGATAATTACAGTAACGTTTGCAGTACCTCCACGTTGTTCGGGTCCATAAGCCGGCATCCAAGATACTTCTTTATTTTCCATAATTCCGGAATATGCCAGAATTTTACCCATCGACAAAACTCCTTGTCCTCCAAATCCTGAAATAACTATTTCTTGTAACATGTGTATCTAAATTTTAAACGTTTTTTAAATCTCCTAATGGATACTCTTTGTGCATATTTTCTTCCATCCAAGTATTTGCAGCAGCGGGAGTCATTTTCCAACCCGAGTTACAAGTAGAAACTATTTCTACAATAGAAGTTCCTTTTCCTGCCATTGCATTTTCAAAAGCCAGTTTAATCATACGTTTTGCTTTTCTTATAGCAGCAGGCGTATGTACACTTTGACGAGTAGCCAAACATACTCCATCGAGCATAGCCAATAAACTTGATATTTTCAAAGGATTACCCATCATATTTGGATCGCGTCCTTCCGGGCTAGTGGCTGTTTTCATATTCTCCAAAGTAGTAGGAGCCATTTGTCCTCCCGTCATACCATATATACCGTTGTTAATAAAAATAATAGCGATATTTTCACCACGGTTTGCAGCATGAATTGTTTCTGCAGTACCAATTGCCGCCAAGTCACCGTCGCCTTGATATGTAAATACCATTTTGTCGGGATTTAGACGTTTTGCTGCAGTTGCTAAAGCAGGAGCACGTCCGTGAGCTGCTTCTTGCCAATCGATATCAAGATATTTATATGCAAAAACTGCACATCCCACCGGTGCTATTCCGATAGTTTTTTCTTGAAGTCCTAACTCTTTGATAACTTCAGCTATAAGTTTGTGCACAACTCCGTGAGAACATCCCGGGCAGTAGTGCATGTATGTATCATTCATCAACTCGGGTTTTGCATAAACCAAGTTCTCAGGACTTTTTATATTGTTTACATCCATAATTTATTATCTTTTTGAGAATCTATATAAAAAATATAACACAATAGCGCAAACACCTACAATCCAGGTTGCTTTCATGTTTTTATCTGTTGCGAAGAAGACTACAATCGTAGCTAACACACACAGCATAAAAAGTATGGAAAAAATCTGCGTTAATTGTGATTTCATGTTATTATTTTACAAGTTGTTTTTTTAATGCTTCCAATACGCCTTCCGGAGTCGGAACAATTCCGCCCAAGCGACCATAATGTTCTACAGGCACTTTCCCACACACTGCAAGACGAACATCTTCAACCATTTGTCCGGCATTCATTTCCACAGTTAAGAATCCTTTTGCTTTTTGAGCATGCTCATTAATAACTTTGGTTGGGAAGGGCCACAATGTAATCGGACGAATTAATCCAACTTTCAATCCTTCTTCTCTTGCAAGTTTGATAACTTTTTTACAAACACGAGCTGCAGAACCAAATGCAACTAAGAAGTAGTCGGCATCTTCACAAGCTGTAAGTTCGTAGCGTACTTCTTTCTCTTCAATCTCTTTATATTTAGCCTGAAATTTGATGTTACGTTTTTCCATAACTTCAGAGTCCATTTCAAGAGAAGTGATAATGTTTGGTCCTCTTTCGGGAGTTTTACCGAGTGTAGCCCAAGGACATTGTTCGCGAATTTCTTGTTCTGTTCTTCTACGACGGAATTCCGGCAAGCGTACTTTTTCCATCATCTGACCGATAACACCGTCAGATAAAATCATAGCCGGATTGTTATATTTGAAAGCCAAGTCAAATCCAAGCCCTACGAAATCTGCCATTTCTTGAACAGACTCAGGAGCCAATGTAATCAAACGGTAGTCACCATGACCGCCACCTTTTACTGTTTGGAAATAGTCAGCTTGAGATGGTTGAATTGTACCTAACCCGGGACCTCCGCGTTGTACGTTTACAATTAGACAAGGAAGTTCAGCTCCTGCGAGATAAGAAATTCCTTCTTGTTTAAGACTAACACCCGGACTTGATGAAGATGTCATAGCATATTTACCGCAACAAGCACCGCCATAAACCATGTTTATAGCAGACACTTCACTTTCGGCTTGCAATACCACCATGCCTGTGGTTTTCCATGGAGCTAACTCCATTAGAGTTTCAATAATTTCTGACTGTGGAGTAATCGGATAACCGAAATAGCCATCTACACCGTAGCGAATAGCAGCGTGTGCGATAGCTTCGTTTCCTTTCATTAAAGATATTTCTTCTGACATAATTGTTGATTTACTTTATCGTTTTACGATAGATTTTTTATTAAGTAAAAAAAGAATTTCGGGAGTATATTTATTAGTTATCGAGCAAATTAATCTAATTTTTTGCGATATACAGTTAATACTCCATCAGGACATACTAATCCGCAATTTGCACATCCAATGCAATCGTCCGGATTTTTCATATAAACATAGTGATAACCGCGATCGTTTACTTCTTGCGGTTGCAATTCCAACACACTTGACGGACAAGATACTACACAAAGACCGCAACCTTTACAACGTTGTGTGTTTACTTCTACATAACCTATAACTTTTGCCATTATAATTAATATTGTGGATTAAAAAAATTGGTTTTCACAAAAATACAACTTATTCTACAAGTACACAATTTAAATCTGTTATTTTTTCAAATCTTTAAGTTTTTCTCTCTAAATTGTTTATGAGCAAAATAATTTATTTTATCGTATTTTTCATGGAATTAATTACACTAATCGTTTTTAATATTTCAAATAATAAGCAATAAGTTATTTTTTAGGAGAAAATGCAAGTTGTAAATAAAATATTTCTACAAATATATTTTCATTTAAGCTTGGCAAATTTATGGATATTTTCACTTAGCAGTGTATATATTTTTCGCTGATTTTCATCAGAAAGCAGTTGCAGATGATTTTGCATCACGGCTTTATCAAATCGCACAGCCGGACCGGTTTGAGCGTCGGTCGGCCTCATAATCGTAGCCTTCGATGCCGTTTCCGAAATAAGTGAGTGTAAAACATCAAACGTTATGCCTTCTCTTTCTAATATCTCGGAAGCTAATACATACATGTGATTTGTAAAATTACAGGCAAAAACAGCTGCCAAATGCAGATATTTCCTTTTTTCGGACGAAAGTACGCCAACTTTTGATGATATGCTTTGTCCCATCTCTTGCAAAAAACTCACAGTCTTAGTATTATCACCTTCTATAAATATCGGTATTCCGTCAAAATTCAACTCACGTCCTTTGCTAAAAGTTTGCAAAGGATAAAATACTCCGTAATCTTTCCCTCTGCAACTTAAAATATCTAACGACAAACTGCCCGCCGTATGCACCCAAACTCCCGAAGTGTAAGGCATCTGTGCAGCAACTTCGGATAAAACATCATCTTTTACCGCAAAAATATACAAATTGGCTTCTCTGTTTATCTTGCTCAAATTGTCGGTATATGCAGCATGATGCTTTTCTGCCAACAACTTAGCGTTTTCAAGCGAACGGCTATATACCTGAAGCACACGATGTCCCGTAACATGAAAAGCCTTTGCCAAATGTGTCGCAACATTTCCGGAACCAATAAAAACGACATTCAGTAATTGGGTTGATGCCATAATAATTGTTTTTTCTCAAATAAAATCTAAACGTTTATAATCAATGCTTGGAGTATGAAAAACACAGACACGAGCACGGTGATGACAATAAACGATGTTAAACATGCAATCAGAAGACGTCTCGCATCATTAATTTGTAAATACAAAGCCACTCCCACGTATGCTATAAACACAGTGTAGAGTACTATTCCCCATATCCAAATAGGAATTGACAATAATCCGGTTACAGAAAACAAAATGTATAAAAGTAGCGATGTGTAACCAATAAATTGTTGTGTCTTTTCCCATTCAATTTTTATAGTCAACAAAAACAGCAGGGAATTTGTCAAGTAATATGTAAGATAAAAACCACCGAAAACAGCCGATATAACAGCGATACAGGCTTTCAGGGCAGAACGAATCTCTCCTTCGGGCTTTATCCACATTGTGCCAACAAAAACTGAAAACGCAATAAATCCAAAAATCGGATACAAAAAGTTATTGATAAAATCATAATAGCCTGCCTTTTTATCTACCACTCGCTACCACTCGTTGCCAACCTTTCTGTGGCGACACAATCAAAAAAAAATCGTTTGAGTGATGCTTTTAACCATTATTTCTTGATATTGAAGTGCAAAGGTAATGAATTTCTTGTGAAATTATGCTTAAAAAGGACACTGTGGTTATAAACCGCAATAAATAGGCTGTTAATTCTAAATTAACTGCCACTTAATGTTATTTATTCTCTATTTATTTTGTCATTAAAAAAAAAAGTGTTCCTTTGTAATATTGAATTACTAAATACAAAATTAACTATGAAAAGAAATTATTTATCTGTGCTTTTGAGCATTTTCGTTTTTGTAATGATACACCTTTTTGTGTCATGTCAAAAAAATGAGCACCCCTCTCTCATTGATTTTTCCTCTATGAGTGATGAAGAGTTGCTGGCGTATGGCAGATCAGTTGGAGCCATAACGATTGAAGAGTTTAACAAAGAAATTGAGCTTTATTTCGAACAAACAAATTACTTTTCGAATACCACCGGTACTGAAGATGAAATACAAATGAAGGCTACTGCCGCAATTGATCATGTTGCCTATGGATATGACAATTACAATCCTATAGCCAATATGGAAAACAAAAAAATTATCCTAAATGATCCTTCTACAGGACTTCCTCCCGGTATTTATATTGCTCAGCCCTATATGGTAATGAAAAGTGTAGCTATTCCTAATGGTCATTTAGTTGCTTATTTAGAATCGCCCAAGTGCGGCTATGATCCGGAAAGGATAGGAGCTTCAATACGAGGTTATAAAGGTTCTATGTCTGCCGGAAAGTGGAATATGAAAAGTGTAGCATATATGATTAAATACAATATGATAGGACAAACGATAAATCGTTTTGCCCCCTATCAACCGTCATCTTTTGAATGGAAATATAGAACAGGTACTCTCAATTGACTTATAAAATTGTTTCGGAACAGAAAAGATATAAAAGCGCCGATAATTTGGCGTTTTTTTTGTGTCAGACCGGTAAACCGGTCAGATGCTACACCAAAAACCACACATAAATGAATAGTAACCACTGGAAAACAGCAATAAATAAAGTAGAAACTGTTTCAGAACGAGTCAGTTTCTTTTTTTTCTTTAAGCAACAGCAAGGGTATTTTGGGGAACAAGATTTTTAATTACTGGTGTCCGCTAAAACTTAGAGGTTATTTAAATTTTATTTTTTAAATCTATTAATCATAATTCTAATCATAGCTAATTGGACAAATGCGACCTGCCTGTTTTCTACACATACTACGCAAAGCATCGTGTATTTCCTCTATTAATCCTTCGGCTGTCCACAAGCGAAAGTAGTAGTAGTAACCCAATTCCCGTTTGGGATAGCACCGAGGCAACATGCGCCATTGTATGCCTGTTTTGACTATGTAAAGCAACGCATTTACTATTTCACGTAAACTGTGTTTGCGTTTTCTCTTCTTAAGAAATTTCTCTATCTTTACCCATTGGCTGTCAGTTAAGTCTGTTGGATATTTCTTCATATTTTTGGATTGTTTGGTTGATAATCACAAAAACACAAAAAAATAATACGACTAAACAACTGACAGCAAATATATTATATGTTTATTTTGAAAATTTTAAACAACTTCTTAGAACTCTCACTCGATTTCTTTTTTTCTCGGATAGCCGAAAATACATAGATTTAGGGGGCTTGTCCAACACAAAAATCAGTCAATATAGGCTACTAAACACATTTAGCGGACAGTAATAATTTTTAATTTTGCCTATTTTAACTATTTTCGGGCGAAAGAGAATGAAAAAGTATTTGGCGGTTTAAAAAGCCATTGCTTTAATCCGGTTTTGACAACATAACATCGTTTTTTCCCGATTTCTGTAGTTTTTTCCCCAACTTTGCGTCTAATATATAAAAGATAAACTGTTGCAACATTTTATTGAACAAAAGCATGCTTGAAAAAGATTTTGAAAACATTGTAAGGCAGAACAAAACCAGTCTGTATATGATTTGCTATATGTACGCCAAAGACAAGGACGAGGCAAACGATTTCTTTCAGGAAACGCTTATCCGCTTGTGGCAAGGATTCAAGCAATTTCGCGGCGAAAGCAATATCAACACATGGCTGTCGCGAATCTGCATAAACACCTGCATATCGTCGTTGCGAAAAAGGAAAAAGCACGCCCGAACCATACCGCTCAGCATCGATATGGAACTGTTGGAAGAGACCAACGAAAACGGCAAACAGCTGGCGCAGATGTATCGACTAATCGGCAGGTTGGGCGTATTGGACAAAGCTATCGTACTTCTCTGGCTCGACAATATGAGCTACGCCGATATTGCCGAAATAATGGGCATCTCCGTTTCAAACGTATCGGTTAAACTGATACGGATAAAGGAGAAACTGAAAGAGATGGCAAACGTCTCCGGCGAATAAAGGAAGATACAGGAGAATTTACGATTTACGATTTCGGATTTACGATTTTGAACTTTCTAAACTTTAAACTTTTTGAATATGGAACTCGAACAATTAAAACAACAGTGGGAGATTTTACATGCTAAATTAGATGAACAGCAGATTATAAATAAACGGTTGATGGAAAATGCGGTTATACAAAAGATAGATTTTATAAATACCTATAACTGGATTGGAATAATATTGGGAATAGGAATAATACCTATCGTTATTTTTTTGGGTAAAACAAAACAAATAGAAAACGGATTACTTGTTTTCATAATATGTATACTGATCTTCTTTGTAATACTGGGAGTTTATAAAGCGTTACAATTCAAGAAAACAAACTCTTTTAGAAACAATATTCTTGACGCCGAAAAGATCATTACTAAACACGAAAAAACAACTTTTTGGTATTATATAATAACACTCGTTGTCGCTGTAAGCTTTTTAGTCACCTTCGGACTTACTTATTATGAACTCCTCATCGCCTATAAAAGACATTGGATTTTACTCTCTATCTTTGCTTTTGTAGTAATTGGTAGCATTGGCGAAATGAGATGGTATTTAAAGAAAATCAAAAACCTTCATCAAAGCATTTCCGATTTAAAAGAGTTTGAAAAAGAAGAATAAATTTTGCCGAAAAGCTTTAAGCATCTTGCGATAATAAAACCGTAAGATGCTTTTATTTTTCACTACTTTTGCACAATGATTTTCCACCAACTGAAACTTCTTTTTCGTCTAAAACTGACGATTTGGCAACGCACAATACGACAAATTTTGACAACAAAGAAGATTTTCAGAGTTTGTCTTTATTGAAAAGCGATTTTTTTTGAAAACTCCCTTCATCTCAACATACTATAATTGATGCACTTAAAAGGGTTAATTCAGCACCTTTGGAAAAAACAGAAACAAGGTATCAGAAAATGAATGACGAAGTAAAAAGCAGTTATTTCGGAATTGAATTACGAAATTGTAAAAGCTTTATCTATTCAATTTCCCAAGCATAAAAATATGGAATTACAGAAATCCCATTACTCCTTTTTTGTACAGTATTTCCTGCATAAACCACAAATCCAACTTTAGTATCAGATAACTGCATCCATTTCGTTATGTTTGAAAAATAATTTGGAATTACAGTTTGACCGGATTTCATTTCTATGGGTATCAGCTTATCTGTTTTTTCAAGAAGCAAATCAATTTCCAATCCTGTACTATTTCTCCAGAAAAAAAGATTATTTGATTTGCCTTCATTGAATCTTTTTTTAAGAATATCGGTTATTATCAAATTTTCAAACAACGCACCTCTGAAAGGATGAAGAGCAAGTTGTTCTGAGTTTTCAATTCCAAGAAGTGCACAAGCAAGCCCTACGTCGTAAAAATAGAGTTTTGGCATTTTCACAATTCTTTTATTATAATTTTTGTGATAAGGTCGAAGTCGAAATATAATAAAACTTGCTTCTAAAACTGAAAGCCAAGCATCTATAGTTTTACTATCAACTCCAACCTCTACCGACAAAGCACTCATATTCAAAAGCTGCCCAATACGCCCTGCACAAAGTTTTAAAAAACGCTCAAAAGTATGCAGGATCCCAATATTTTTGATCAATCTTACATCTCGCTCCACATATGTGCGAATATAGTTAGCATAAAATCGGGATATATTTAAATTTTCTGCATATAACGCAGGATAGCCACCTTTAAAAATTAACTCATCTGCCTTTAGATTTGGGTCATTGATTTCATTAATCGATAATGGTAGTAAATATAAATAACCAACTCTACCGGCTAAACTCTGTGAAATATTTTCTTGCAACAAGAAATTGTTTGACCCAGAAAGAATAAAAAATCCACGCTCTGAACTTTCATCCAAAACCTGTTGCAGATAAGAGAATAGAGCCGGAACTCGCTGAATTTCATCTAATATAGCACCCTCAGGATAATTGGACAGGAATCCACGTGGGTCCTCAGTTGCATATTGTCGCATATCAGGATTTTCCAAACTAACATACGCTTTTTCATGAAAAACTTTTCTAATCAGTGTAGTTTTTCCCGACTGACGAGGTCCTATAACTACTACTGCCCTATAATCACGAGCAAGATTTTGTAATTCTTTTTCTGCTATTCTTTGTATCATCATATATTTTTATCGAGTAAACAGATGATGCAAATATACAATTTAGGAATTGGATTCCGAAATTGTAAGACTTTTTCTTTTGGTTAAAAAAATAAAAACAGTAATCAATTTCCATGAGTGCAATTTATCCCGAAGTATTTCGGGAATTCATGGGTTAAGCGTAATAAAAAGCGAGCTTTAGCCTAAGATTATTAAAATTTAGGCTAAAGCCTAATTGATAAAAATACAAATATTTTATCCGGGTCCTAAAGGGCTGTGGCAATTGATAATATTAAAATCACTACCTTTGCACAATGATTTTCCACCAACTGAAACTTCTTTTTCGTCTAAAACTGACGATTTGGCAACGCACAATACGGCAAATCCCCATTGTGTACTTGGCTCTGTTACTTGTATTTGCACTGTTTATCGGTTGGGCATTAATAAAAGCAGATATTGCCGTAACATGGAAATCAATAGCTGTTGTGGCAGCTTTGCAATTTCTTGTTTGTAAACAATTGAAATATCCGAACAATAAAAAAGAGTTGCTAAATCAATACAAAGCACTATTCACTATTTCATTTCTGATTGACTCACTTATTACAACATTTCCCTACCTGTTTTTGCACTTCTATTTTTGGCTTGTCGCGTTGGGGATAGTTATTATATACACTCTATATATCTCTTTTTCAGACAAATCAGATAACGAACTTGAGATAAAGCAGTTAGTAATCCCTTCGCCGTTTTTCCCGAAAAGTGCCTATTTATGGCATTCACAATATCGGGTTTTCTTGCCTGCGGTTTGGCTGTTTATCGCTACTATAACTGTTATCGCTCATATACACGAGAACTTCAATCTTGCAATTGTAACCTACGGTATCGGCATTTTTACTTCTCTGATAACTACAATTTTACAAAAAGAAAAGTCCGATTTTATCTCTATATATCTAAACAACAAACATTTCAGAAAACAAACAATAAAAGAGACTCTGGCGAGCGTAACCGTTTTATCGCTTCCGCTCTCCGTTTTGCTGTTATCTCTTTTTCCTTCCGAATGGTTAATCATAAGCATCTCTTTTTTGTGCGTTTTGCTTGTTAGTATGAATCTTTTGTGGATAAAATATATTTTCTACCCTTCGATAATGCCGGCATCTCTGTTTCTCTTTATAGGCATTTTTATACAGGCAGTTTTCACTTTATCGCTATACAGCACACCTCTTATACTCACCTATTATATAGCACTATACTCTATTTTTAAGAAAAGAACCGACAAATATTTCACAGGAAATGAAAGAGTTGATTATTGAATCGTTAAGCAAAAGATATGGCAATGTTACTGTCTTGGAGAATGTAAATCTTCATTATAGTTCCGGCACTCTGAACGGAATTATCGGTAAAAACGGCGCCGGTAAAAGTACGCTTTTCAACTGTATAGCCCAAAACATTCCGTTTAACGGGAATATAGAGCGTAAAAACATAAAAACAATAGGGATGTTATCGGCAAATCCATATATGTTTCCTCGCATTACCGGATACGAATTTATTCGATTTGCACTGTCTGCCAAAAAACGTCGGGAAAACAGACAAAAGACAGAGAAATATAACCGGCTGTTTGAGTTACCCTTAAATAAATATGCCGAAAATTACTCTACCGGAATGCTCAAAAAACTGCATCTGCTGGCACTGCTTCTTCAAGAAAACGATCTGCTGCTATTGGACGAACCTTTCAACGGATTAGATATTCAATCATCAATCTATTTGTCTGAAATTTTGAAAGAGATGCGACATTTCGATTCGGTCATCCTTATCTCTTCGCACGATATTTCACACCTGCTGAAAATATCCGACACTATTACTACCGTTGAAAATCAAACAGCCATTCTTAAAACCGAATCGCTTGGCGAGATAGAAAAAGAGTATCAAAAAATTGCAGAAAAAAGGGTAAGGGAGTTGTTTTCAGATATTGAATAGATAAGGCGAAAATTGTCGTTTCTGCTAACCATAAAATCACTCTATACTTTATTTCATTACAATGTCGCTGCCAATTTTCGTATTTCAGTTAGTCGTTGGACAAAAGTTTTATATTTACAATATAGGTCTGACAGGTATTTCTTTTCAAAATGAACTTCCATATCGTCTTGTTTGATACAAATAAAAAACACACAGAAATTGTGTCTTTGTATCAAAGCAGATTTATTCTATCTTGTAAGTTCAAATAGTAAAAAACTTACAAAATAATTTACATCAAACATTTTTTTCATTGTTGTCCGATGAAACTCGGCTAATCGATTATCTATTTGTATGTTATTGATAAACAGAAGATAAAGTCTTATCTATCCTCATATTAAAAAAGCAAACCCTGCCTGTCGAATAAGTTTTGCGGTTCCAAATTTTGCCGGTTTCTCAGCCAATCTTTCTCCGGATTTTCTAAAAAAAGCATTAAATGAAGGTCGTTAAACAGATGAATCCT
>JBGZFC010000107.1:0-7525 GCA_041846575.1 Bacteroidota bacterium | reverse complement strand
TTATAATATTTTCTACAAAAGCTAACAGCCGGAAGAACAGATTTCTCACTTCGTTCGAAATGACAAAGAGCTGTTTATGATTTGGGTTCGTTGCTAACAGCCAACGGCTAAGAGCAAGATAGATTCTTCGCTTCGTTCAGAATTCGCAGAATCGCCCTTAGGCAATGACAAAAACGAACGAATGTCGGGCTTTTGAGACAGCCCCTACAAGCATCGGTGGTATTTACGAGTTGTATTTGTAATTATAAATTGGTAATTAATAATTAACAATCAAATGTTCGATGATAGTTATTTTATGCGGCAAGCACTGAATGAAGCTCAAAAGGCTTTTGATAAAGATGAGGTGCCGATTGGTGCGGTTATCGTGGCAGAAAATCGCATTATTGCTCGTGCACATAATCTCACCGAGATGCTCAATGACGTTTCCGCTCATGCCGAGATGCAGGCAATAACGATAGCCGCCGATGCTTTGGGCGGTAAATATTTGAAAAACTGCACTTTATATGTTACTGTAGAGCCGTGTCCTATGTGTGCCGCAGCATTGAATTGGGCACAAATAACTAAAGTTGTATATGGCGCAAGTGACGAAAAACGAGGTTACACGCTATTTATTCCTTCATTGTTGCATCCTCGCACTTCGGTTACATCGGGCGTAATGGCTGACGAATGCACTGAATTAATGCGGAATTTTTTTGAAAAAAAGAGATAATTTTTTAAAAATAATTTTGTTTCTATTTTCCACAAATAGTTCTAAAAGCACACCATTGACAATTTGTTTCGTTTAGCGTTTGCGAGAACGGTATGTCGGGATTGAATATCTCTGTTATCAACGAGTTGAACTGTTCGATAAATTCAGGCATATAATCCTCAATGTTTTCAATCTTGTCTATTCTATTTTTATCCTTTTGATGATAGATAGCCGGGTCAAAGTCTTTAAAAATAAAACGAAGATAATAAATTGCGGGTGAAAGTTGTTTGTCCGGATTTTTCTTGCCGTAAAACAGAGCATAGATAAAAACCTGCAATATTTGATATGGTCTTTTGTCTTTTGATGAATCAAACAGCTGCTCTATG
Source organism: Bacteroidota bacterium (assembly GCA_041846575.1). GTDB lineage: Bacteria > Bacteroidota > Bacteroidia > Bacteroidales > Dysgonomonadaceae > JBGZFC01. The sequence goes on along the minus strand of JBGZFC010000107.1, from coordinate 6,451 downwards.
CTGTTAAATTTGGTTTCTCCTGTTCCTGTTTTATAGTCGATTATTCGATAAGAGTTGTCCACCAAATCAATTCTGTCGATGCTTCCTCTGAATTTGATTTCCAAAGAGTCATTAACTCGGTAAGACTCATCTATTCTATGTTCCGAACCTACATACTTGAACGGTGTGAATTGCAAGTCGGTTTCAAGAGTCTGTTTTACGTATCGGCGCAATATTTCGCCAATCAGATAAAATTGACCTTTCAATGTTTTTACATTACTTTCATCCTTAAAATAGTATCGAGCAAATGCTTTTTCGATAATCTCTGTAAGAAATTTGTCGTTTTTGATGATTTCATTAATTGCATCATCTGTTACGTTTAGTTCCACAAATCGATTGTAGATAACCTCCATTAATCTGTGAAAAATAGAACCGAAAACACTCGCTTCTATCGATTCGCTGACCTCCTCTTCCTGCTTCAATCCTTCTACGGCAGAAAAATAAAATTGCAACGGACAATTTATATAATTGTTTATGAGTGATGCCGATAGAGCCAACTCTCCGCCAGTTCTGAATCTGTTTAGTTTGTTTAAAATATCATTAGTTTTTGAGATAGATATAGTTTCTACTTTTGGCGAAAAAACACGATATTTTAAAATTTTCTCCGGTTCAATTTCAAAATTATCGGCATACAGATATTTCAATTGATTGAAAAAACGACTTACTTCGCCGGTCTGCAAATCTTCGGTTCGAGTGTCGTAAAGCATAAAAACTCTTTTCGCTCTACTTATCATACGATAAAAATAGTAGGCATGTTTGCTGTCTTGATGCTCTTGAGTAGGCAATCCGAATGTTTTTCTCAAAGTGTATGGAATAAAAGAGCTTTGGGAATTTCTTTTAGGGAAAATTCCTTCGTTCATCGAAAGTATTATCAGATTATCGAAATCTAAAACCCTTGTTTCCAAAGTTCCCATTATTTGCAAGCCGGACAAAGGTTCACCGCTAAACGATACATTGATACTTTTTGTCAATCCTTTCAACAGACGGAAATATGTATCGATATTCATGTCAATAGAGTCGGTTAGCGTGCCTTGCAATCGGGTAATGACTTTATAATACTCAACTATAAACTCACGTTCCAAATCGATAGCTCGACTACTTTCAGCATTTAACTCCTCATCTTTATCTTTTATCTCACTCTCAATAGAGTTGTAAACCGAAATCAGTATTTTATGAAGATATTCGGGAATATCTTGCCACTTTTCTATCGGTTTAAATATTAACTCAAGCAGAGGATTGCCCTTTAATTCGTTTGTCGAAACCGTAACACGATTGAAATTGACTATATTATTTTTTATGTCGTCTGCATCGGATTTTATGGTGTGCATCACGAGCGGATGATTTAGGACGGATAGTACATGACGAAAATAAAAAGCCTGTTCTTTTCCCGATTTGCGTATGTTTTTTTGTAACAATGATATGTTTTCCACCAAACTTGCCACAGAAGCATTTGTTAAGCTGTAACCCATAGTTACGTTTATTTTGTCAATCTCTTTTGGGATAGAGTAAAGTGTCGGAAGCAATAGGCTTTCGTCAGGTAAAACAATAGCTGTATTGATGCCATTGTCTTTTAAGTATCCGTCTTTAAGCAGGTTAGAGATTATTTCCGCAACATGTTTGGTTTGTCCAACCGCCGAAGGAATGCCTGTAAGTTCTATCTTGGTCTTTTTGTTTGACTCTTTTTCAATGTATATCCGGTTGAATTTTGAAGGAAATCTCGAAAGATTTTCTTCTACACACATTGACGCACGATTCTCTTTATCGTGAACCAAAGGCGATTCGTAGTCCCAATAAAAATCGGCAATTCCCCGATTTTTAAGATAATTCATCAGTTCATACTCAACATTCGATATTGAATTTAATCCTACGAATATAAAACTGCCATTGCCAAGTTCGATATCATCTTTGGCTTTAGCACGGTCGGCAACTTCTCTAAACATCATACCTTCGTAGGCATATCCGTTCTCTTTCAGTTCGTTGCGAAAATTAGTGTATAGTTCAAACAGAATATCCCACGTTTGAACAAATTTTTGTTTTGTCTCGTTATTTTCAATTTCGGCAGGCATAAAATACGCCCAAAATCTTTGAATAGCTTCTATTTGTGATGGAGTCAGATGCGAAAAATCGTCATCCAGCGATTTTAAATTGCTAATATTTTTAAACAGTTGGCGGGTATCCACCATATATTTATCTACATTATCGAAGTCATTCAGTAGCATCTCTCCCCAGTAGAGAAAATCGTCGAATGTATCTTGCGAACCGATAATGTTTTTGTAGTTTTTGTATAGAGTTTCCAACATCATTATGTTGTCGGCAAGTTGATATTCGGAAAGCGACTCAAACAACTCGTTTATTGTAATTACTGAAGGCGAAAATATCGGCTTTGAAGCAATATCTGACAAATATTTCCGAAAAAATACACCTGCACGTTTGTTTGGGAAAACAAATGTGTGTTTGTATAGCTCGTTTCCGTATTCGGAATAAAAAGTTTGTGCGATTCGCAGCAGAAAAGGTGTCATGTTTTTATCGGTTGTCTGTTGTTACTATTTTTTTCTGTTTATATAAAAAGCTTATAAAAAATCCCGCTACCAATAAACAGCCTCCTACAACAAAGGCATACAGACCTGCTTTATCGGCATAATTGTCTTTCATAAAGGCTACTATTTGCGGTCCTATAATTCCGCCAACACCCCATGCTGTAAGAAGTGCACCATATAGTGACGACATCAGTTTACTTCCATACATATCTTTTGTTAATGAAGGTAATACGCCAAATCCGCCACCGTAGCAAAGCAATACGATACATACCATTATCGAGAAAATAAGAGGGTCGTGAACAAATATCAGTACCAGAAAAATTACGGCTTGCATGGCTAACAAAATACGGAAAGTTTGTATCCTGCCAATTTTATCAGATATGCTACCCCACAAGAAACGTCCTAAACCGTTAAAAATGGAACTAATAGCAATAAGTGTAGCGCCGGCTGTTGCCAAAGTTGCGATAATATCAGGATTTGAAAAATCAGTATCATCAGGCATTTGTAATTTTAGTAAATCTTGTAACAAAGGTGATTGAAACGATATAAAAATCATTCCGGCAATAATATTTATGGCAAATATAACCCAAACGGTAACAAATGGTCTCTTTTTGAAGTATTGCGAAATAGATATTTTTTCTTGCACCTGTTTTGCATACTTTTCGTTTTCAGGGAGTTTTAAAAATGATGCCAATGCCGGAATTGCCATAATCATTATTATGCCTATATGGTAAAAAGTGGTGCTCAGATTGTTTCCTGAAATTTCCAAAAACAGAGGTGCTAAGATTTTAGACATCAGCAAAGCTCCCAGTCCAAAGCCCATTACCACCATGCCGGTAGCCAAACCTTGTTTTTCGGTAAACCACGATGAAACTGTTGCCACGGGTGTAACATAAGCCAATCCCAACCCGATTCCGCCAATTACTCCAAAACCTAAATAGAGAATAACAAGCGATTGTTGTGATAGTGCAAAACCCGAAATTAAATAACCCAAAGAATAAAACGAACCTCCAAATATTGCAAGTTTTCTTGGTCCGTAATATTTCATTTTGGTACCTGTCCAGGCAGCAGTAACACCCAGCATAAGAATTGACAGGCTGAAAGCCCAAGCAGTTTGAGTATTATTCCATCCTGTAAATTCGGTTATGGGTGTTTGGAAGAAACTCCAGGCGTAAACGGTTCCTAAAAATAGTTGGATGAAAGTTCCTATAATAGCAATTGACCATTTTTTCATAATGTATCCTTGTTAAATCTGTTTTATTTTATTGTCTGTTTTTTTTAGAGTTACAAATTTACAAAACTTCGACTTCTAACCAATTAAAAAGGTGAATAAAAAAGAAGTTTTATAAAAGTAAAAACAGTTTGGTATTAAGTGCTCTTTATTTTATGAAGCATCATGTTTTTTTAAATTTACGATTAAAAAAAATATGTTGAAAAACATATTTCTGTCGATTTGCCGATAGGGGTTCAACTTTTAAACAGATATTAAAAAATGTAAGCGTCTGACAATTTGTTGTTAAGCTATTTGCTATGTTCTTATACATGATTCCTTTTGAGTTTCTGCATCATAAATCTTTTATAGTTAAAAATTAAAAAAAAAATCGTATGTGTAATTATTTTATTAATTTTGCATTACAAACATTATAGTTAATTTATTTATTAATCAAAAACAAATCAAATGAAAAAGATTTTATTATTTCTAACCCTAGTGGTATTTGGTTTTAGCGTATTTGCTCAAAATGGCTCAATAGTTTTGCGCTCGAGCGGATCAAAAGCCGAAGTAACAAAAGAATCTTTCTATGGTTTTAATGCAACGTTTGCTTTTGACAAAATTGAAAGTGAGCAACATATAACCGAGAAAGGTACGTTTTCTGAAATCATTATCAAAGGTACATTCCCATCAGGCTCTTATGGTGAACCTTCACTACCTGTGGCACGTCAAATGATTTCTATCCCTCAGGGAGCTACTCCTAAAGTTAATGTGTTGAATTACACAGAAACTATTTATTCACTCGATGATTTCGACATTCAAACTATCTATCCTCAACAGCCATCTGTTCGTAAGGATATGCGTCCGGAAGACATTAAATTTGTCTATGATGAAAAAGCATATACACGTAAAGGATATGCCGAACGTCCGATAGCAGAGGTTGAAGTATTGGGTAATATGCGTGCTGCACGTATCGCAACATTAACTATCAATCCGATAGTTTACGATGCAAGTACAAACACAATCAAAGTTCGCAATAATGTGGAAGTTGAGGTTGTTTTCGAAAATGCAGACAGAGCAAAAACAGAATATCTGTATTCTCAAACAACTAACCCGTATTTTGCAACGATTTACAATAAATTCTTCAACAAAAGTGTTTATGATGATCACCCCGACCTATACAAAACACCGGTTAGAATGCTCGTAATTGCACACAGAACGTTTGAAGAAACACTTAAGCCATGGTTGCAATGGAAAACAGAAAAAGGTTTCTATTTGGATGTAAACTATACAGATGAAATAGGTACATCGTATATCCAAATCAGAGACTTTGTTCATGGCAAATATAATGCAGGTGTTGCAAACGGAACTGCTCCTACTTTTTTAATTCTTGTTGGTGATGTGGCACAAATTCCGGGTACTATGGGTAATTCATCACAAAGAGTTACCGATTTATACTACAGTTCAGTTGACGGAGACTATTTCCCCGAAATGTTCTGCAGCCGTATGTCGGTTGAAACAACACAACAATTGGCTAGCGTTATAGAAAAAACGTTGATATATGAAAAATATACTATGGCAGATCCTACTTATCTGAATAATGTACTGCTAATTGCCGGAGCCGATGGATATTGGAATCCTAGAATTGCACAACCGACTATAAAATATGCAACACAAAACTATTTTAATGCAGCCCATGGATATAGCAATGTAAACGATTATTTGACTTATCCTTATACCGGATGTTACAATCATCTTAGCACAGGTGTAGGTTTTGCAAATTATACAGCACACGGTAGTGAAACTTCTTGGGCTGACCCTTCTTTTACTTCTTCTAATGTTAATAGTTTGACAAATGTTGATAAATACTTCCTTGCAATGGGTAACTGTTGTGTTTCAGGATTCTTCGGATACTCGGTGCCTTGTTTTGGTGAGGCAATGATTAGAGCCGACAAAAAAGGAGCTTTTGCATATATAGGTTCATGTCCTAATACTTACTGGTATGAAGACTACTACTTTGGTGTTGGAGCTACTAACGTACACGGAGGTATCGTACCTACATTAGAGAACACATCTATGGGTACTTATGATGCTATGTTTATGGAAGATGCTTATAATACAGTATCATCAGTATTGTTTAGCGGAAACTTAGCTGTAACTCACTCTCATAGCGGTGGTTATCAAACACACTCTTCACCATTGTATTATTGGCAAGCATATCACGTTTTGGGTGACGGATCGGTTATGCAGTATCTTTCCACACCGAAAGATAACACTGTACAACATAATAATTCTATTCCTGCAGGACAATCTCCATTCAATGTTAAGGCAGATGCAGGTTCTTACGTTGCAATCTCTAAAGATGGAGTATTGCTTGGTACAGGCGTTGTTGATTCAAAAGGAAGCGTAGATGTAACTTTGAATGCCCCGATCACAGCAGGAGGAAATGTACGTATTGTTGTTACTGCTCCACAACATAAACCGTATATTAAAGATATACCTGTTGAAGGAGACAATCCTAATCCTCCCGTAACAAATCTAACAAGCAGCGTTGCCGGTAACAATGTTACATTAAACTGGAACAAACCATCACAAGGCGGAGAAGGCGATGTAACCGTTATTCTACAAACCACTGATGTTTGGGGCGACGGCTCAGGCTACCAAT
>JBGZFC010000106.1:0-42661 GCA_041846575.1 Bacteroidota bacterium | reverse complement strand
ATGACTTTTCTTTTTCATATTGCAACACAAAAGTAAGGATTTTTGCCCTAAAAGATAGAAGGGTGCACCCTTCTATCTTTTTTACTAAGTGTTGCATTTACTATTTGAACTTACAAAATGCTTCCCCAAGAGTAATTTGACATATTGGCAAATCGCTGATTTGAGCCACAGATACGGTTGCAAACACCGATAAAATAATAAACAAAGAGTTTCATTGCCCATTTATAACAAAATCAAAGAAAGCGAAATATGTCGCTCTCTTTGATTCTTTCAACAGATATCTATTGCAAGCAACAGTAGCAATTTAGCTATTGGCGTTCGGTATTATTTAGCCTTGCTATCGGCATACCTAAACCTTAAACTTTTCCCCTTTGGCACATTAGTCTTGTATCTTCATTTTTTGCTCTTTGTTCTACAAAAAATAGATACTTAATTTCGCTAAAAGATCTATTCAGTATGACAATTCAATAATGTGCTTTGCTTTTGATACAGCTACTTATTTATACCTGACTCCATAAACAACAGTTCCTGTAACTCTTTTATACGCCTGAAACTCGACACATAATAAAAATATTCCGAATCTATTTTTTCGTTATCCAAAAGAGAAAGAGCAGCAATATCGATATTCTTAGGCGCTGTCCTCAAAAAACGTTCGTAATACTCGATAGCGGTTTTATAGTCATTCATCGCACTGTAAGCATAAGCAATGTTATAAATCATAATAACTTTTTCGGGTCGTTTGTCGAAAGCAGATTTATAGTAATCGATAGCTTTTGTATAATTGCCAGAACGTAAATAAGCTTCAGCAAACGAACAGTCGAAATCGTACAACATAGCATTTTGTTCTTCAATTTTGCTGACACCTTCCGTCAATACTTCAATACCTTTTTTGCGATTATATGTACGTGAAAGAGACGTACCGTAATAATAGAGCAGATTGATGTCCGAACTGTTTTGTTCGTATGCTTTCTCTAACCATTTTGTTGCTTCAAAATATAGTTTTGATGCATACAAACTCATACCCAAATAGTAACAGGTAGTGTAGGTGCTGTCGCCTGTGGCGATATTTATTTTCAATCGGGTGGCTGCCTCTTTATAATTTCCCGCCGTATAGTGAGCCATTCCGTTTAACTGACCTATTAAGTGATGTTTGGAATTGAACATGTTGAGATACCTGTCGGTAAGCGAAATTACCGACTCGTATAATTTCGCAGCAAAATAGATATTTACCAGTTTACTGACCGCCAAATTATCCGACGGATTTTTCTCAATTGCTTTAGTGTAACAAAGAATGGCAGAATCGGCTTGAGATGTGTATAGATAGGCATCGCCAACCATGCGTAATAAAGCGGGAACAGAATCGACACGAAAAACAGATGCCGAAACTTCAATAGTTTCCTTCCAATTACCATTACGGTAATATGCAACCGCTTTTTTTATTTTAAAGAACTGATTATCCGACAAGAGACTGTCCGCTTTTATCCAACATTTCAATGCTTGCTCTGTGTTCCCGCTTTGTGAAGCACACTCTGCGGTGGAAATCAATAGATTTATATTATCAGGATAGTCATCTAATAACCGATTGTAAATTGAAAACGCAGCTGTATAGTCATACAATTTTTCATAGATTGACGCTTTCAGTTGTAAATTTTGTTGCGTTTCGGATTCTTTTTCAAGCAAAGCCAACGCTTCCCGATAGCGAAAATTATCCAACGCCGACTGCAAATCGCTGATTTGAGCCACAGACACGGTTGCAAACACCGATAAAATAATAAACAAAGAGTAAAATCGTTTCATAACACATTTATAACAGAATCAAAGAAAGCGAAATATTCGCTATCTTTGATTCAATTAATTTGATTAACAAACATTTATCGCATATAAATAGCTTCTAAAAACACATAATTCCGTTTTATTGAGTAATAAATTTCATATATTACTATTTTTCAAAATTATCCGCTCTTACTTTAACAACAGAACCTTCACTATTCGGTTACTCAACAACTTTAGCCTTATCTGATTGTAACCTGAAAAGCACCGGCAATGTATATTTCACTCTTACATATTGTCCTTTCTGTTTACCGGGTTTCCATTTAGGCATTGACTCTATTACTCGAACAGCCTCAGCATCAAGTAACGAATGAGCACTACGAAGAACTTTAATTTCAGATAAACTTCCATCTTTCTCCACAACAAACTGGCATATTACTCGTCCTTGAACATTATTTTTGAAGGCTTCCTCAGGATATTTGATATTGTCGTTCAAATACTTCATTAAAGCTGATACTCCTCCGAGAAATGCAGGAGCCTCTTCAACTACTAAAAAAGGCTCTTCACTAAGAACTTCTATTATAGCCTGATGTTTATTTTCTTCTATAACAGATGCCTCTAACTGTTTTTCGGCTTCAACCTTCTTTTTCCCGGCATCCAATTTAAAAAATATTGGAAGTGTAAAGTGAACTCTAACAGCTTGACCTCTCTGTTTTCCCGGTTTCCAATCAGGCATCGAATTTACAACTCTAACAGCTTCGGTATCCAATAACGGATCTACACTACGTAAAACGTTAACATCGGACAAACTTCCGTCTTTTTCTACAATAAACTGAACAATAACTCTTCCCTCTATTCCTTTCTCTTGAGCCTCTGGCGGATAATTAATATTATCGACAAGAAACTTCATCATAGCAGATTCTCCTCCGGAAAAGACAGGAGCCTCTTCAACTACAACAAAAATCTCATCTACATTTTGTTGTGCCGCCTTCTTTTGTGGCTCTATTTTTTGAGCAAATGCGCTATTTGCCGTAATCAACAAAAGCATCAAAGGTAAAATGGCGAAATATTTTGTAATTTTTCGCACGGGCGATTTTGTTTTATTCATCATCATAATTCGTTGTTTTAATTGTGATACATTAAAGTTATTTACTATCTGAACTGCAGTTTTCTGATAAGTCAATCTAAGTAAATGATATTGATATTCACGACTGTTTATGCCGTGTTGCAACACATCGTTATCGGCAAGATATTCCAAATTCATTGCCTGTTCGCGTTTCATAAGCCACACTAACGGATTGCACCAAAAAGCAACGCACAAAAGTTCCATCAAAAGCACATCGGCTGAATGCCATTGGCGTGCGTGTGTTTTCTCGTGATACAAAATTTGCTTTATCTCGTCATCGGTATGCGTTTCGGTATTGATAAATATCCACGAAAAGAACGAAAATGGTGTTATTTTCTCCGATAAATGATAAACAGACGTACCGTAAATAATACGTTTTTCACTTTTCGCTCTGATATGCAGAATAGAAATCAATTGCCATAAAAATCGGATCGCAAGAAGAGCTGTTATCGTCAAATAGGTATAAATTGCCACCTCTTTCCATGGAATTGTCTCGAAGATATCTGTTTTTTCTTCTTCAATAATTTGAGCTACAATGGGTTCTCCCACCGACACCATTGCTGTTATCTCCTCTTTTGGCTCTGTTTTGAAAGTTAAAATATCGCTCAAACCATCAACAACAAAAAACGGATATATAAATGAAAACACTATCGCCGATAGGAAATACCAACGTCGAAGTTTCAAAAAAGTGTCCCTCCTGAACAAAAGCACATACAAAATGTAAAATATCGAAAGCGAGATATTTGCCTTTATCAGATATATAAAAAGAGTTTCCATTTTATCGTAAATTTAGAGTAAGACAATCTGTTACTTTTTATTATTTTCAATAAGACGGATAATTTCCTCCAACTCTTCGGCAGATATTTTTTGCTCTTTGGCAAAAAACGAAACCAATTCTTTATATGAATTATCGAAATAGCTTTGCACAACTCCCGAAAGGAAATAACGCTTATACGTTGCTTCGCTGATATTGGGCTTATATACCTTCACATTTCCAAAATGACGTTTTACCACGTAATTTTTGGTTTCCAAATTATTGAATATAGAGGCAACTGTGGTATATGGCGGACGCGGCTCGTCCAATTTCTCCCAAACATCCTTTATCGCGCACTCTTTCAGCTGCCAAACAAGCAGCATAATTCTCTCTTCTTGATGAGTTAATCGTTCCATTTTATATTACTGTTTATTAAAAATATTACTCTAACGACGCAAAGATACGATTATTTCGTAATAAACAACACTTTTCTTGTTAATTTTAATGTTAAAAATTTACAAAACAAATACTTTTGATTTTATTTTCAGAAATACACAACGATAACAGTTTATTTTACAGGCATTTATAATTACTGCGATTTCCCTACAAAACCACTACCCTATCTTCCTCCTTTGGCACAAGTTTGAGCGGAGCGGTAACTTGTGTCCAAAACATCGGCAGTTTTTAACTGCGTAATAAAATAAAGGAATAACGAGTCGGAAATATAGGTTTAGAAATCCGGAAGGAATTTACCCTATCCGTCGCAAGTTTCTAACTTCACGAAAGCTTTCAGGAAAACAACGGCAGTTTAAAACTGCAATAAATAAAACCAAGAGCTATCTCTCAGTGACGGAGTAGCTTGCTCTCCACTGCTTGTGTGTTTCAAAGCAGACAATAGTACGCAAGCACAAGTTTCCGCAAGCTCAAACTTGCGCCAATTAGGGTTAATTTTAATGTTAATAATATATAAAGCGGGAAATACAACAAAAAAAAGCGGTAAAAATAATAAATCTAAATATCCATCGTTAATAATATCGTCAATAATTTAATGTATAAATCTTTTAAATAATTTTTTTATGAAAAAAACTTTTTATTGCTGCATTATTTTTTTTGCAGGCATCATCCTTTCTTCTTGTGAAAAAGACTTGGATATTTCACAAACCAATGTTAATGGTGAATTATTAAGCATAAGTTTAAATTCATTAAACCTTGAAATGCTTGATCGGATGTCAGAAGGAGACACTTTGTTTTTTACACCAAATTTTGAAAACAATGATATTTTTCAAAAAAGAGGATTTTCAACAAGACCAGGTATGTATGAAAACGAAGTATACGGTTATTTTACAAAACAAACAGTCAGAATGAAGTTTTACAGAAGACCTGATGGTTCAACAGTTGTACCATATTATCTGTGTGATTTTCCCGATTTTCATTTATACGAAAAGTACACTATCGAAATAAAAATACCTTTAACAGCTAATCAAGCAGCAAGAGGATTTGTTGGACCAAAATCAGGATGGGAGGGAGCTACCTTAAATTACCAAATGCCACACCAAGATGAAAAGACAGCACCAACAAATGATGGATTAATTTTAAAAACATGGGTTTAGTAAACATGTTTCCTCTCCTTTGGGACAAACATATCCTAACCTACCTTACTTTCCTCAGGCCCCAAACGAAACCAAATTATATTACAAATTATTCGACTTTGAAAATTAAACATTTAGGTTATGAAATTAAAAATTAAGTATTTATCGGCACTACTTCTCTTATTATTGTTACAATCATCTTGTGATAGAGCTTGTGAGCATGAGATAAAAGTTGATAATGACTATCATGCCAGGGAAATTATTGTAGAACCTAAAAAAGTAACCATAAGTAGTGATGGTGGAATAGAGTATTTTTCTGTTACTAATTGTGATGATTGGGCTTTTTTCAAAATTTTATCTGACGAAACTCTTTATGTTGGAGATATGATTAGTGGAGAATTAATCAGTTTTGAATATTTTGAAATAAAGAAAATTAATAACAAAACGTTTAGTGTTGAGTTTGCAAAAAACAGTTCGGGAAAGGATAGGCTTTTGGATATTGAACTAAAAAGACCGAATAATGAATTGGGAGTTGGAGTGGTATATATAACCCAAAGTAAATAATATCTTTAAAAAAGAGGTTGCATTATTTGTGACCTCTTTTTTTAACCTTATAAATCTTAAAATACTTCTAACTGATAAACATTCTTAGAAATTACAAAACCACTACCCTATCTTCCCAAAAATTGAGCAATTTGGAATAAATTCTGTTTTGTCGCAATAAACGAGCATTACCAACCATAAACATCTGTTTACGAGCACGAGTAAGTGTAACATTAAGTTTTCGGTCAACCTTGCCTTCACTATCTAAATTACTTAGGAAACGTAACTGATACGACTTGTTAACACAAAAAGAGATAAGAATAATATCACGCTGACTTCCCTGAAAACGTTCAATGGTATCTATCAAAATCTCTTCATGATTTGATATTCCCGATTCCGACAACTTGTGTCTTATCAACGCTATCTGGTTGCGATAAGGTGCAATTACGCCAATATCTTTCATATTTAAAGGCTCTTGATTGTATTTATACGTATCAACCAGAGCTTTAATTAATGATACAATAGCTTCGGCTTCGGCTTCGTTTACCTTATTGGATATAGATTCCGATATTAAATTTTCGGTAGAAAAGAAAGCAACTCTACTATTCGCCACCGATTGATGAAACAGTGAACCGTTGTTTGTTTCCTGAAACGCAAGCCTCTCTTTTTGCCAATCCATTGCCGGAAACAGATTATTATTGTAGAAATATTTACCGGCAAATGCGCCAATTTCTTGATGCATACGTCCCTGTTTGTTTAGAATGGCGTAAGCATTATCCCAACCGTTATTGATGCAAGTTCTAATCAATCGCTCAAAGAGAGATTCGCGACAATCTACAAAACCGGCTTCCAATAAAATATCTTCTTCTATTTTTGAATGAATCTCTTTCTGTAAAACGATAGCAGCCAATTGATTGTGGTCGCCGATAAGTATTGTTTTATTGAAACGGGGCAATAACCCGATTATTTGAGGTTCGAGTATTTGCGAAGCCTCATCTACAATAGCAACATCAAACTTTTTCAAATCAAAAAGCTCTGTTCTTCCATTTATTGATGCTATGGTAGAGACAAAAATACGAGTATCTTCTATTGTTTTCTTTATTGAACTACGGTCTTTAGCCTGTTCCGAGATATTTTGCAACAACCTCTCTCTAAACGGTTCAGCACAAGACAATCCCGTACCAACCCTGATATATTTATCGCATGGTTTGTCTTTACATCCAAAAGCATCGTGAATGGCTGCACACAACTCATCCACCGCCCTGTTGGTATATGCAAGTACGAGAATATTTTTTGAAGAATCGGAATAGAGTTCCTCTATCAATCGGCGAGCAAAAATTGATGTTTTACCGGAACCCGGCGGACCTACCACCAAAAAATAATCTTCGGCAACCAACGCTTTTTGTATAATATTTTCGGGATAATTGGTGTTTACTACATATATTTTTTGTGATTGCGGTTCGGTGTTGCCTAAAATCAAATCACGTTTTTCTTTTGGTGCTTGCAGAAAAGAGAACAGGCTCTTATACATACTGTTAATGGACGAATCGAGCCTGTCATGCTCAATAGCCCACAAACTGTTGCTATCAAAGAACTCTCTGTTTCGCTGTTTATATCTGAAGCGAACACCAACAAAATCTTTCGTGATTCCGATAATACTCCCTTTCAGAATTTGAGTGCAGAGAATATCATCATCGGGATTGTTCCTTGGATAAACGATACAGATTTCGCCCTCTCTGAAATTTACAATTTCGTTTTCTTCACTACTTCGCTTGAAAATCACAACCATATCGCTGCCCGAGTCATCTAACGAATCAATTGACAAATCGTAGAGAACATCCAACGCTTCGGCACGTTCCTGAAAATCGCTGTTCCACAAAGATGCGGTACCGGTAGGCGATTCGTAATCCACATCGCCGATTTTTTGCAAATACAATTCGCGTGAAATAAAAATCGTGAAACGATAGAAATAGCTCAATTCCAATGGATAACACTGTTTTAAAACAGATTTTATTTTTTCCAACTTTTCGGGATAGAATTTAGCATTGGCATTGGCAAGAGCAGCTGTATCAAATAGTTTCTCGAACATCTGTTCCACAGTTGACAAATCTCCGTTTATCAGTTTGTATTCATTTGCCACAACAATATTCCGCAAATTGATAATCTCTTTTTCCAACGCCTGATATGTGGCAACAAAACGGAGATTCTCGCCATCTCCATTTCCCGAAGAGTAGAGTATGGCTGCTTCAATTTGGCGAAACGATGCTCCAAAAACGCTCTCTATCAGAAGACGATAAATATATGTTTGCACTTCATGATTGAGCGATATTATGCCAATATCGGATGAAGGAAATGGCAGTCGCCCCGATTTCAACTCAATAATTTTAAATTGATTATCATCGGCTTGCAACAAGTCTAATCGTCCTTGAAATCCATATTTCTCACTAAAAAAGGAAGGTTCGAGCGTACATCTTTTCGCACTGATTTGATAATGCGGAAAATCGCTTGTAATTACCCTGCAAATATTGTTGAACTGCAATTTGGCTTTCTGCATAAAAGCCATAAAATCTTCCGTCTCGGCAATATCCTGACAACTTGCATATTCGAAAGGTGAATTCTTGAAAGAGCGTAAAAATGTCTCCTCAAATTTTACATACATAGGATTCTGAGTAAAAACCAACTCATCGAGAAAAAAGTTTGCCAAATTACCAAGAAGTATGTGCGAACTATTGCTTACACTCTCAAATTTATTTCGGAAATAGTGCATCGGCGTAACGCAAAAACTCTGAAAACACTCTGCCAAAGCCGATGCATCAATCAGATAATCGGGTTCGAGTACAATCAGTTTTGGAATTAAATAACCGTTTTTATCTATCGAAAAATCGATAATGTTAATTTGTGCACCTTCCCAAAACATCTCGACTGAAGAGTCAAATGCTTTGTTTTCCGGATTTATTCCAAATTTTACAATAATATCTGAACTGCTCTGTTTCTCCGAAACACAATATAAAAAATTATTATCTCGGTCGATTTTTTTAATATATGCCCGAATATATTTTTCATTGTCCAATCGGTAGTCGGTTGTTATTTCATGTACTTCGGGCGTCGGCTTATTGCCCGACATAATCGCAAGCAAATCAAAAACTGCACGCTCGGCAATGACATATTCGTTTTTATTGATTGATTTAGATTTCTTTCTTATATCATTGGCTGTTGCTCTTATATGTTGCAGTTTCCACTCCAATTGCTTGGGAAGTTGAAACTTTTGCGAAATAAATACTAATCGGGAAAACAGGTTGGGAAATTGCACAACCTCATATTGTGTTATTTCTCTGCAAAGACGCTCCAACAGATTTTTAAGATACAACAGTTTTTCATCGGCACATATATTTTGTTCCGAAATCGATTTTATTTCCGACAGATACAACTCGTTATCAATCATTTAAACAGTTCTATTATCTTTGGCAAGAAAATAAATATCCCAACAATTAATGCCGCAATAGCTGCCAACAAAACACCTGCCGCACTCACATCTTTAACTATCTTGATAAGCGGATGACGCTTTTTATCACATGCAAAATCAGCCAGAGTTTCGATTGCCGTGTTAATTGCTTCTAAAGCAAGCACCAGCCCGATTACAATTATTATTGCGAGCCACTCAACGGATGAGATATGAAAAAGAAAACCCAACATAACAGCCAAAACAGCCATTACCAGATGTATATGAGCATTGGGAGTCTCTTTAAAAAGTGTTTTAATTCCACGAAAAGCGTGTCCGAACGACTCTATTCTTTTTCTTAAATATGCTTTCATCTGATTTCTTTTGGCATTTGTTACACAAAGATAATACAAATTCTTATATTTAGATAGATGCGAGAAAGCAAATAGGCAACTTCATAACTTGGAGAGAGGGAGAATTTTTTTTGCTCATTTTGGAATTAAAATCATGCGAAAGAATTTGCACGATAGTGGCAGTAAACTTAGCATTCTGTGCGTGTCAAACTTTTAGAAATCGGCAGGGAGGTGTATAAAACTTACTCTCGATTTTCTTGGCTCTTTCGCCTTGATTCTTTTAAACGAAGGATGCCGCATTTATACTAATATTCACAAAACAGCAGCCACAAGCCACCAATTATCAATCAAAAAAAAAATGCAAAGGTTTTGTAAAATCTCCCCATTAATACTAAAAAAACCTCCTGTTTTTTTCCTAAATTTGCCGTTCATAAAAAATGAGATAACAAACAATGGCAAATATAACAGCTAAATCGGTAGTTCTTTATTGCGCATCCAGTCCACAAATAGAGCCTTCTTATATCGAAGCTGCTAAAGAATTAGCAACAATTTTGGTAGAAAACAATATTACCTGTATCACAGGTGCCGGAAAAACCGGACTTATGGGTGCACTAAATGACACCATAATAGAAAATGGAGGAATAGCTAAGGGTGTTATTCCTCAATTTATGTTTGATGCGGGTTGGCATCATTCTAATTTGTCTGAGTTGATTGTTACGAAAGACATTCACGAAAGAAAAAAACAGATGGCTGATTTTTCCGTTGCAGCCATTGCTCTGCCCGGTGGCTTGGGAACGTTAGAAGAGTTGGCAGAAATACTCACTTGGAAGCAATTAAATTTATACAACAAACCGATAATTATATTAAACACTAACGGATACTACGATTTTCTACTTGCCTATTTAGACAAAATGGTTGATGAGAAATTTATGCACGCCGACTGCAAAAATATGTGGCGAGTTATTTCATCTCCCAAAGAAATTATGGATGTATTAACAGAAGAAAGTAACAAACAGATTTATAAAATCACGAAATATAACGAAAAAGAATTGTAATTTTGTAAATTCATTTTTAGTTACCGATAGTGATAGATACAATTTCGCATAACTCCATAGACTCTGTCTATCTGATTTCAACAGACTCTGTTTCTTTGATTTCCCACAAAGAAATAGATGTGTCACTTCTGCATGATAATATTCTATCTGTACCATTTACCGATTTCGACTCGCTCATTTACCATAATCCGTTTTGGAAATTAGCTCCAACTATACAAGAGAGTACTGTTGTATTTGACGGTTTTGTAGGAAAAGATCTACCTATTTCAAATTTCACTCATATTTTTTTATTGTTGTTTGTTCTGTTTTTTGGGATATTTACTTTTTTTGCAAGAAATCGCTCTTATTCGCTAATAGACAGAGCTTCGCAGATATTATCATCTAAGAGCAATAGAATAATAAACTCTAAAGAGCAGATAACAGCTACGGAAGCCAGAGGAGAACTGTTCCTTATTTTTCAGGGTTTGATGGTGGCTGCAATGATAATATTCAACTTCTTACATAACCACTATTTATCGGCATTGAGTTTCGAAAAGCAGGCACTGTTTTTTGGAATACTTTTCTTGGCAATATCATTACTCGCCGGAATTAAATACCTGATTTACAGTATAACAGACTCTATTCTCTTCGATTTTGAAACTAAAAATTGGCTGAATAAATTCGTATGGCTTATTGAGTTAGTTTCTATTATTATTTTTCTGCCGTCTATCATATATATATTCTTGCCTGAATATGGGAGAATTGTTGTAATCGTGATGTTATCCATCGCTATTTTATTCAAATTAGTAATATTTCGGATTTTGTTAAATATTTTTTCAAAAAATCGGATTGGTATTCTTTATTATATTGTGTACCTTTGCGGCGTGGAAATTGCCCCCTATTTTTTGTTGTATAAAGGGGCAGTTTTATTAATAAATAATGCAGGTGGAAACCTTTATATATGAACGCAAGAAAAGTAAATAAGATACTTGTATCTCAACCAAAACCAAATAGCGAAAGATCTCCCTATTTCGACATTGCAGACAAGTATCATGTAGAACTACAGTTTAGGCAATTGATAAAAGTAGAGAGGGTTTCATCGAAAGAATTTCGCCAACAACGAATCAGAATTCTCGACTTTACCGGCATTGTTCTGACTTCCAGAACATCTGTAGATCATCTTTTTTCTCTTTGCGAAGAACTTAAAGTCACGATGCCTGATACAATGAAATATTTCTGCGTATCAGAAACAGTTGCTCTATATTTACAAAAATATATAGTTTACAGAAAAAGAAAAATTTTCTTTAGCCAAACAGGTAAGATAGACGGACTAAATAATGCGTTCTCAAAGCACTCCAAAGAGAAGCTGCTTTTCCCCGTACCCGAAGAACACAACTCAGAGGTATCGCAATATCTGACCGATAAAAAATTGGATTTTACCGAAAGCGTAATGTATCGCACTGTTAGCGACGACTTTAAACCAGGTGAAAATCTGGATACAGATATGATAATTTTCTTTAGCCCTATGGGTGTTTCTGCACTGAAAAAAAACTTTCCCGATTTAAAACAAGGAGATATGGCAATTGGATGCTTTGGTGCAAATACAGCTAAAGCCGTTGAAGATGAAGGGTTCAGACTCGATTTCTGTGCACCGCAACCAAAATATCCTTCGGTAACCGCTGCATTGGATGCTTTTTTGGAAGAGAATCACAAAAAATACCAAAAATAGACTACATCGCCTGAAATTATTTTACACTTGAAAGAGTTTTTCAATACAATTATTTTGCAAGTACACCTCAATTGATAAAAAAATGATTTATCTTTGTCCCGATAATTGCTTTCGGCGGAAATGCTGTTTTTATGAATGAGAAAATTCAACTTACTTTCAAAAAAAATGAGCGCATAACCGGCAAAAAGAGGATTGAAATATTGTTTGAAAACGGACAATCGTTTATAGCATACCCGTTTAGAGTTGTCTTTCGCACGCTTCCCGATAAATTGGAGTCACAAGTCTCTGTTTTGATAAGCGTACCGAAAAAGAAAGTGAAACTAAGTGTAAATCGCAATAAAATAAAAAGATTGATTCGTGAAGCATACAGGCTTAACAAACACAAACTCTATCAAGTTCGGGAAAATGTCGGTATTGATATAGCTTTTGTTTTTTTGAATACAGAAGTAGTAGAATATGCAAAAATAGAGAAAGGAATGTGTAAAGCAATAAATGAAATTTCAACAAGACTAAATTCAAAATAAGTGAGATGTTGAATTTATTAAAAAAAGCGATAACGCAAATTCTATTGGCTCCAGTCTATTTTTACAGATATGCCATATCACCGCTCACTCCACCAACTTGCAGATACACACCAACTTGCTCTCAATATACAATAGAAGCATTAAAAAAACATGGACCTGTAAAAGGAGTTTTTTTATCGATAAAACGAATCATAAGTTGCAACCCTTGGGGTGGTTCGGGATACGACCCAGTGCCGGAACCCAAAATTAGAAAAGGCAAAACAGACCGATAGCAGAGAATTAAATTAAAATATGGAACTGTACGACATACACACGCATCAAATACTTTTAGAAGATACGGACGACCCTTATCACTCATGTATCTTGGATGTATATCCTCTTGAATTTGAAGTAGCCAAAGAATCTTTTATCCGACATGCTTTCTCTTGCGGAATCCACCCTTGGTATTCGGAAGATAGCGAAAACCAATTGATATATTTAAAAGAGATTGTTTCCGACCCACGAATTGTGGCAATTGGTGAAGCTGGACTCGATAAACTTAAAGGTCCGTCGTACGACATACAAATTCCTGTTTTTAAAGAACACATAACTCTTTCCGAAAAACTGAAGAAACCGCTTATTATCCATTGCGTAAAAGCGTGGGAAGAACTTATCCGGATAAGTCAGGAGTGCAATCATACACAGCCTTGGATTATTCACGGCTACAGAGGTAAACCCGAACTTACAAAACGACTTATCAACGAAGGCTTTCTGTTCTCGGTAGGCGAAGATATCAATGTAGAGTCTATGGAAATAATACCTGTAGAATCGCTTTTCTGCGAAACCGATGAAGACGAAATGGACATCAGAGATGTGTATGCACAAGCTGCGCAAGCCAAGAATATGGATTTGGATGAATTTGCAGAAAAAATTGCGGAAAACGTACATAGGCTTTTCCCGACAATAAAAGCTCCCACCCCATTCGACCCTGAAGATAAAGAGGAAGATAATTAATCGGTTTATTGTTGTGTCATTCTGAACTTAGTGATTCCTTGGGGACACAAGAATCAAGAGGCACAACATTTTATTTGGGTTTTCAAATTTTCGTTTTTTTAGAGGTCAGTCTTAGCATTCATCACTCAGTTGTTTCACGCAAAGAACGCAAAGATTAATCGCAAAGAACGCAAAGTTTTTAGTCAGAAAACCAGAAATGCAAGTTCCTCCGACGAGATAAACGTGCAAACATAATTTCTATACCAATATCAAACAAATTACCTCCTCTGCTTCGCCCATACTCTTAAAAAGGGACAGATGCAAAATAAATAAACTTCGTAACACGCTACTCATTACGCAAATATCATCGACAGACAACGACTTTTGCCACTCTATTTCCCACACGTATTACATACAGTCCATCATCAAGAGAACTTAAATCAATCACAGGTCCTTGTAAACCACTCATCACTCGTCGTCCTGTTATATCATACACCTCTGCGTTTTCACCTATTCCTACATTTATGACACCATTTGTAGGGTTTGGATATATAGTCAAGGGATGATATTCTGTATGAGCAATATTAACGTTTTCACCCATAAGCCACTCTTCTTTTCGTGGCAATACCACCGAATCGGTTATAGTCTGCAGGTACAAAGCATCTTCCCCGGTAAGCGAAGAGTAAAAATCGCAAGGCATAACATATTCCTCATACAACGTTTCGTATATAGCACAAGCTCCAAGATAAGAACCTTTTAGATTAGGATGAACATCGTTAAAACTGCTGTGTAGCATAAGATCGTGATGAGCAGTATAATGCTCTCTAAAACATTCACCAACCGGAGCAAAAGGCACCCCCGAAAGTCTGGCTATATTAGTTACCGAATCTTTGATTATACCTTGTGTATAGAAATAATAATCGTAATTACCCCCTCCATTACCATTAGAAGCGATTCCGTTACTAATCTCATAAATTACGACCTTAGCATCGGCATTTCCTATCTTTATCGAGTCTATTAGCTGACGAACCAAAGATGCAACCGAATCTGTCCTCAAACTCAATCCTGCCGATTCGCTTGTACCCGGCTGCAAAACTACTTTGTCCCATTGCCGAGAGGCAATAATCCGAAAAACTTCCGCTTCGGCTACATGCTGTGCAAGCCCAACGCCACCTTTGGTAAACGATTCTACACTAAGTTCTTTGCCTTTTGCTTCTGCTATATTTCGGAAAAGAACAGGCATTTCGTTGTAAAATGTCATACTATTGCCTATAAACAAAACATTTTCCTGTGCAAAAGTATTTATACATCCGAACAATACAACAATATAAAATATTATCTTTTTCATATCAAATTTGTTTTTTTACAGTAAATAAGTTGATAGTAAACCATTAAACTTTTATAGTAAATTTTCAGGAAGTGGGGATTGCAAATTCCTCCGACAAGGGTTGTAGCACTGCTATTAACGGATAAAAGTTCGTTTGTTGCATTCTTTAGAATAACGAAGGTAAAGCCATCGTCTCCCTCTCCAACTCGTAACACGCGACACATGACCCGAAACGATTCAAAACTCTACATTCGAAACTCGGGACTCAGAACCAATATCTATTTTCTCCCAAAATCGGCAGGAATTTCTCCCCAAACCTCTGTTTCCCATTTAATTATAGGATTATTGTATTCGTTTTCGTGAAGCCACTTCTCGGCTCGTGCAATCAAATCAAAAATTTTTCTGTTTTTTTCAGATTGCACAAGTTTGGTATTACATTTTTTCCTTGCTACCCATTTTATGGCATTGACACTATCGGAATAAATAGGGAGTTTATCTTTATCGAGTTTTTTAAGCAGAGCCAATGCATGTACAATCGCCAAAAATTCGCCGATATTATTAGTGCCTTCTTCGTACGGACCCACACGAAAAATCTCAACTCCATCCGACACAAATACCCCACGATACTCCATCAGACCGGGATTACCGCTACATGCAGCATCTACGGCAATACTCTCTCTCAGATATTTTGCATCGGGAGGAGCACTTTTGGGCAAAACGGCTTTCTTATATCCGATATATTTCCACGGATTATCGTCAAAAGCAGCCTCCGCCTCTTCCAAAGTATCAAAAGATTTGTATCTGGCATCGGTTATTCCCGTAACTTGGACTTTACAATCATCCCAAGACTCATAAATACCGGGTTCTATACCTTGCCAAACAACATAAAATTTACTATTTTTCTTAGCCATTACATAGAGTCCAAAATATATGGTGCAAGTTTCTCCTCATTCTCAACAGGCATTGCTTCTTCAATCGTGATAATGCTATCGACTATATATCTGGTAAAACCACGCCAAGGAAGTGTGCCGTTATACTCTTTATATCTCAGTTGCACATGCTTACCACTTTCAAGCATCAGTCGCTGGGCAACCTCTTTATTGACAACCGAAAAATCAAACTGATTCGACTGCAATCCTCCTGGCTTATCGGCTCTGAATCCGGACTGAATTATTTTGCCTTCGTATGTTTTAAAAAGAACACCCTTATAAACAATATAATTCAACTCGCCCGATTTCACACCAACTCCCAACACAAAATAATATTTCCAGTAAACAAAACCGCCCAACGCGATAATAAGAATGGCAATAATCCATGCTAACCACTTTTTGCTTTTTTTCTTTTTTTGTATAAGATCTTCCATTGTATTTTTCCTATAATTCGAATTCAAAGATATGCTTTTTTTGCTTTTTTAGCTAATTAAATGCTATAAAAAATGAGGCATTTATTTACTTTTGTGTAAAAGTAAGAGTAAATTATTTATCAAACATATATAAACATTTAATCATGAAGAAAATATCATTATTACTGAGTGCACTGTTTGTTTTAACAACTATTGCAGCACAAGAAGCCACAGAAGGAAAAAACGCGTATCAATTTACCGTAGTGAAAGAAAATGCAATTACGCCTATCAAAAATCAGGCAAATTCGGGTACTTGCTGGAGTTTCTCGGGAGTAAGCCTTTTAGAATCGGAACTACTTAGAAAAGGGAAAGGTACTTTTGACATTTCAGAGATGTATATAGTTAGACGAAATTACCAGGATAAAGCCGACAAATATGTACGCTTACACGGCAGTCTGAATTTTGCAGGAGGCGGGTCTTTTGCCGATGTTGTTGAGACATTAGACACATACGGGGTTATTCCGGAATCGGTATATTCAGGACTATTACCCGAATCGGACAAACACAATCACACAGAAATGGATAAAGTTTTAGCCGGATATGTGAATGCTTTAATCGGAAACAAAGGCGTTTCTGAGGTTTGGAGCGTAGGTTTCAATAGCATTCTGGATGCTTATCTGGGAGAAGTTCCATCCTCTTTTACATACAACGGAAAAAACTATACACCACAATCATTCAGAGATTTTTTGGGACTAAAACAGTCTGATTTCGTATCGTTTACATCGTTTACTCATCACCCGTTTTATACAAAATTTCCTATTGAAGTACCAGACAACTGGCGTTGGGCAAACTCATACAATTTACCTATTGATGAACTTATAGAACTTATGGATAAAGCCATTGAAAACGGATATACCATTGCATGGGCATCGGATGTGAGCGAAAACGGTTTTTCACGTTCTGGCATTGCAATTATTCCCGATGAAAACGCTGTAGAAAATGCCGGAACCGATCAGGCAAAATGGTTGGGTCTATCTGAACGCGAACGTATTTCCGATATTACAGGAAAGGTTGGCAAAGAGTATTTGAAAGAGAAAACTATCACACAAGAAATGAGACAAAAAGCATACAATAACTACCAAACTACAGACGACCACGGAATGCATATCTACGGAATTGCCCGCGACCAAGAAGGCAACAAATATTACATGATAAAAAACTCTTGGGGAGAAATTGGTCCTTACAAAGGAATATGGTATGTTTCTGAAAACTTTGTAAGATATAAAACTCTCAGCATCGTCATAAATAAAGAGGCTGTACCAAGTTCAATATCTAAAAAAATCAAATGGTAATGAACTCACAAATTGAAATTGCAGAATTATACGAAATATTCTTACAACATCCCATAGTATCTACCGACTCGAGAATATGTTCTTCAGGTTCAATCTTTTTTGCGCTGAAAGGAGAAAACTTCAACGGCAACAAATTCGCAGAATCGGCTTTAGAAATCGGGGCGGCTTATGTCGTAGTTGATGAGTGGGAAGACGACAAACCTCACAATCCGAAAATTATTGTTGTAAACGATGTATTACAAACACTGCAAAATCTTGCCAATTATCATCGCAGAAAACTAAAAATACCCATTATCGCTATTACGGGCACAAACGGAAAAACAACCACCAAAGAGCTGACGGCAGTTATTCTGGCTAAAAAGTTTAAAGTGGCTTTCACGCAAGGTAACTTCAACAACCATATAGGTGTGCCGTTAACCCTGCTATCGATGAACGAAACTCACGAAATAGGAGTCGTTGAAATGGGTGCGAATCATCCGGGCGAGATTAAGAAACTCTGCGAAATAGCCGACCCTGATATTGGTGTTATCACAAATATAGGTAAAGCTCATATCGAAGGATTCGGCTCGTACGAAAATATTCGCAAAACGAAAGGAGAACTATACGACTATATCAAAGGAAAAGAGGGAAAAGTTTTTGTAAACAAAGACAACTCCTCTCTTTTAGAGATGTCGGAAGGAATGGACAGAATATTGTACGGAAGAGACAATCCCGACCTTTTTGTATCGGGAACTCTCTCTGCCGAAACGCCGTTTCTTCATTTCGATTGGAACTTCTTTGAACATCCCAATAAAGTTAAAACTCACTTGGTAGGAGAATACAATCTTGACAACGCTCTTGCGGCTGTTTCGATAGGAAAATATTACGGCATCAATGCAAAATATATAAGCCGGGCATTGGAAGAGTATATGCCGCAAAACAACCGCTCGCAGTTTGAACGTACCGAGAATAACGACCTTATTATAGATGCATACAACGCCAATCCTACAAGTATGAAGGTCGCTCTAAACTTCTTTTTGACAATACCGTCCGACTTGCCAAAAGCAGTTATTTTGGGAGATATGAAAGAGCTTGGAAGCATTAGCGGTAAAGAACATGAAAAATTGATTGCTTTTTTAAATAACAATCCGTTAGACAAGGTATTTTTAGTAGGAAGTTCATTTGTCGAACACGAAAGTTTAATGAATAATAAATTTTCGGTATTCAAAACGGTAGAAGAACTAAATGACCACTTAAGCAATAATCCGTTGTCGGGATACTATATCCTGCTAAAAGGTTCGCACTCAGTGCACCTGGAAAGATGTATCGACTATTTATGATTTTGAATTTCTGATTTACTAATTTTTAATACACAAGAAATAGATGTTTCTCTGTGTTAAACATAACAAAAAGGACGATTTTAAATTAAAAATAAGTAGCAACGAATTATAAATTAGCAATTATTTTTCTACTGAATGCTGAAAGCCAAAATCCAACAACATCAACAAAAAATGAAACATAAAATTATTTTCATCATATCCGCTATTTTAATCAATATCGGTACTATTAATGCTCACAAATGGGCTGTTTACTTTAGAGATAAAAACAACTCAAACTACTCTATCGACAATCCGGAAGAGTTTTTATCGCCCCGTGCAATCGAACGAAGACAAAAATTCAACATAACCATTACTGAAGAAGATTTACCTGTAAACAATAGTTATGTGGAACAACTGCAAGCATTGGGAGCTACCGTTTTTGGAACCAGCAGATGGCTCAATTGTGCCATTATAGAGCCAAACTCAGAAAGTGTAATCTCTGCAATAGAACAGTTAAGTTTTGTAGAAAAAGCAATACAAGTTACCGAAGACAATATCAATATTCCGTTCAAGAACAAATGGGATGAAATTTCCTATAATAAAATATCGAAAGAACCTTCATATACTGTAAATGAGTATGGATACGGATATGGGCAGATAAATCAGATAAACGGTATCGGATTGCACAATCGCGGATATACGGGACAAGGTGTTCTTATATCGGTTATAGACGGAGCATTTAAAGATGTTGACAACTTGGATGTTTTTGAGCACCTAAGAGAGCGAAACGGCATAATTTTCACTCGTGATATAGCCTTTCCGGGAGCAAGTGTCTATGAAAGTGAGACATCTCATGGCACATCTGTATTGTCTTGTATTGGCAGCAAACTTGAAAATACATTGATAGGGACAGCTCCGGATGCCGATTTTGCTTTAATCAGAACTGAAGACGAAGCGTCTGAAAATTTGGTTGAAGAATACAATCTTGCCATAGGCTTTGAGGTTGCGGATAGTTTAGGCTCTGATATTATCAATGTATCTTTAGGATATTCGGTTCATGGTAACTTAAATCACACTTACGAAGAGATGGATGGAAGACAAGTTGTATCGTCATACGCAGCATATAGAGCATCAGAAAAAGGAATGTTTATATGTAACTCTGCTGGCAATAACCGGTATTTGGAAGAGTGGCCCTGGATTAATTCACCTGCCGATACACCCGAAATTACCACAGTAGGAGCTGTTGACTCTGACGGTTACATTGCATATTTCAGCTCTATCGGACCCAATGCCAACGGCGTACCCAAACCCGAAATTGTGGCATCCGGAGTAGATGTCGCTGTGGTTACGCCATTTAATGAATACACACAAGCTTCCGGGACATCGTTTTCAAGTCCGATTTTATGTGGAATGGTGGCATGTCTTATACAAGCATTTCCTTTGGTTCCACCGCAAACTCTCAAGCAGATGATAATAGAAACCGGAAATTATTACGACAATTACCAAATTGATTATGGCTACGGAATTCCGGATTTCGAAAGGGTGTTCTTAAATAACTCGATAATTTCCGAATCAGGCACAATAAATGTTCGCATAAGTCCCAATCCCGCGAAAAATTATCTACAAATATCTTCTGAAAAAAATATTGATTTTATAGAAATTGTAGATTTATCGGGGCGTTCAATAATGAAAAAGGCTATTAACAGCAACGAATCTCAAATAGATATTTCCGGATTAAACACAGGTCTATATTTCATTATTTTCAGAACCGAAAACAGAAAAAGTACGGAGAAGTTTTTGGTTACGGAATAGCCCATTCTTTGATGTGACCTTAACATCGGGATTGCAAATTCAGACAACAAAAAATAATTATATAAAATGTTGATAATAGGAATAGATAATGATGTTATAGTACGTGAAATAACTGAAAAAGACCTACATAAATTAGCACAATATGCTAACAATAAAAATGTTAGTACAAACCTTCGTGATACATTTCCAAGTCCATATACTCTGCAAGATGCAGATAATTATTATC
Source organism: Bacteroidota bacterium (assembly GCA_041846575.1). Classification (GTDB taxonomy): domain Bacteria; phylum Bacteroidota; class Bacteroidia; order Bacteroidales; family Dysgonomonadaceae; genus JBGZFC01. The sequence goes on along the minus strand of JBGZFC010000106.1, from coordinate 21,471 downwards.
AAATAATCAAAAATGAAAACCCAAAGACAACCTTCGCTATTGAATATAAAGGCGAATATGTTGGGAATATTGGATTAGTTCCCGGAACGGATGTGTATAGAAATAGTGCTGAACTCGGTTTTTTTATTGGTGAACCGTTTTGGAACAGAGGTATCACATCAAAATCGGTTAATATTATTACAACATACGGATTTGAGCAGTTGAAAATAGTAAGAATATTTTCAACTGTATTTGAATTTAATAAAGCATCACAACGTGTTTTGGAAAAATGCGGATTTGAAAAAGAAGCCGTTTCCAAAAAAGCGATTATTAAAAATGGAGTTATCTACGATGAGATAAGATATGCAAAAATAAATCCAAATTTATAAAGTCTGGATTACAAATACCGATAGCGATGGTTCAATATTTAATAAAAAAATCTTAATAAAACATTTATTCATCAAAAGAGCCATTTTGTTTTTGGGAGCAATCTTATTTTTATCTGTATACTCTAATAATGAAAAGTCGGAAAATGTGAACAATGAGGTGCTATTGGAACAAGAACAACAAAATATCCAAATAAAAAACTCTAAGGCATTTGAAGAGGCTGATGCAATTGTTTTTAGTGTACCGATTTCCTTAAAAATAAAACAACCTATGAACGCAAGAATCATAGAACCTTTTGATTATGAAACCGAATTAGTTGGAGACAATGCGTATAATAGGAAGGCGTATATGTATGCGGTTGAACGATTGAAGAAAAACAGTTATATAAAAGATAATCAAGTATATGTTTCCGTAAAATCGGGAGCGGAAATATAAATATGGCAGAAGACCTATTTGAATATCTGCTCAATGTTTTAGTTAAAGATTGGAATACCGCTTTGAGTGAAGAACGTTATAAAATAGCGACAAAGGAAAATGGCGATTTTTATATTATGCCTATAAAATAAAAAATTGAAATTCGCTCACTTCCTTACAATTTATTGAATATGCCACATTCCGACATCAGTCTGTTGAATAAATTTTAGGGCACTACCATTTCATTTAATACGGTGATTTATTTACTTCAAGATGTATTACAAAAAGGGCTGAACCCCCAAAACGGAATCAGCCCCAATATTATATATCCGAAATTATCGGAAAGTTATTTTTCTATTTATTCAGATTCGCCGGCTCGCCCGAAAGGATGCGTTTTGCCATTGCTTTTCCTAACAGATATGCTTGTTCGGCTGTCTGTTCATTAAGCGATTGTTTAATCTCGAATGAAGGCTCAACAATTTCGAACTCCATATTATCCGAAAACTCTTTCAAGTTTTTCACTGCAGCACCAGCCCAAGTAAATCCGCCGAAAGAGCCGAACAGTCTGTTTTTAAGCCCGCGATTTAGAAGTGCTGAAACCACTGATTCTACCGCCGGATAAAGTTTATTGTTGTAGGTTGGCGAACCTATAATAAGTCCGTTATACTTGAAAGCATCTCGTATAATATCCGAATCGTGGTTTTTCGAAACATTGTGCATCACAATATTTTTCAATCCTGCTTCAGCGGCAGATGCAGCGATTAGCTCGGCAGCCTGTTCAGTATTTCCGTACATACTTCCATAAGCTATCACAAGTCCGCTTTCTATAGGCTCGTATCTGCTCAACTTATCATAAAGCGATACAACATTGGTTATATTCTCTTTTTGTGTCCAAACCGGACCGTGAGTTGAACAAATTATATCAATTTCTATTCCCGACAATTTATTCAGTGCCGCTTGCACCGGAGAGCCATACTTACCTACAATATTGGAATAATAACGAATCATCTCGTCATTATATCTTTCAGCACACAACTGACTATCAAGAACTCCGCCGTCGAGAGTACCGAAAGTACCAAAAGCATCCGCACTAAACAGAGTTTTGGTCTCTTTAACATAAGTCATCATTGTTTCGGGCCAATGTACCATGGGGGTAAGATGAAATTGAAGTGTATGTTTGCCCAATGACAATTCTTCTTTATCTTTGATAACCACCATATTATCGGTAATTCCGTAATAACCTTCCAACATTCCCGTAGTACGATTGTTTCCGACTATTTTTATGTCGGGATATTTTGATACAATCCACTCGATACTTCCCGAATGGTCAGGCTCCATGTGGTTTACGATTAGATAATCGATTGGTTTATCACCCAAAACCGATTTTATTTTACGGAAAAATACATCGCCGTAACAGATATCAACAGTATCGATTAAAGCTGTTTTTTCGTCTTTAATAATATACGAATTGTAGGAAACACCCATTGGCAGGGGCCATAGATTTTCAAACAAATGTTTGGTTCGGTCGTTTACACCTACATAAAATAAATTTTCTGTAATTTCTAAAGGTCTGTACATATTTATAAATTATTTATTTTCAAATCATTAGGCTTAATAAATCAATTCTATTCTGAATTATTCTTTAATTATACTCTTATGTCTCTATAAAAAACTTTTTATCAAACACAGGAATTAGTAGCTATCAGCCGATATTTATCATTGTTAATATACAAACGCAACAAGCGGCTAAAATTCCGTTTGTTGCTATTGCTTTATTTATTTTTATTCTTCAACATTTTGCGGTCTATATCCGATTGTTTTGGCGTGATTACCTGTTGTGCCGGTTTTTTCAGAGCATTCCAAATCAACCATATTCCCCAGATAATAAAAGGAATACTCAACCATTGTCCCATAATCAATCCATAATTTTCACGCATTGAAATCTCGAAAGGTTCTTGCACATTTTTGATAAACTCAACAAAAAATCTAAAAATGAAAATAATTAGAATACCAACTCCGGTAATCAATCCGTGTCTGTTTTTTGCATCGGTTTTCCAATAGAGATACATCGCAATGGCAAAAACCACAAGATAGCACAAAGCTTCATAAATTTGTGTTGGGTGCGACGGCTCGGTGTAAATGGGGTCTGCTCCTAGCGTCCAATAGTGCAAATTATCTATAAAGCGAAAACCCCAGGGAACATCGGTCGGTGCTCCGTATATTTCATGATTCATCAAGTTACCCAATCGAATCATGGCTGCAGTAAAACCAGTAGGTACCATTAGCCTGTCGAAAGTCCACAACATATTCAGTTTGGTAACTTTTCGGGAATAGAGCCATGTGGCAATAATAATTCCGATAACACCTCCGTGGCTGGCAAGACCGCCTTCCCAAACGTACAATATTTTTATCGGATTTGCCAGATAGTATGAGGGTTCATAAAACAGGCAATGCCCTAAACGTGCTCCAACAACAATCGCTACAATCATATAGATGAAAAGAGAGTCGAACCACTTTTCGGGCAAATCTTCTTTTTTATAAATGCGTTGAATTATATAAACGGCAAGCGACAAGCCGATAACCCACAACAGACCATACCAACGAATTTCTCTTCCAAGAATTTCGAATATAGTTGGATTTACATCCCAAGTAACTGATAAAAACATATTTTTTCGGATTTAGTTATATTCTATCTTGTTGCACGAAAATATCTTTTGTTACCCGTTTTCCGAATCAATCTATCATATCAAACCCACAATAAGGCACAAGTACTTTCGGAATGCGTATTCCTTCGGGGCTTTGATTGTTTTCGAGCAATGCAGCCACAATACGAGGTAAGGCAAGCGCACTGCCGTTGAGGGTATGACATAGTTGAATTTTCCTGTCTTCGTCGCGATAACGACATTTCAAGCGGTTTGCCTGGTAACTTTCGAAATTAGAAACCGAACTCACTTCCAACCAACGTTTCTGAGCGGCAGAAAATACTTCAAAATCGAATGTAAGAGCCGATGTAAAACTCATATCTCCACCACAAAGACGAAGAATACGCCAAGGCAGTTCCAGTTTTTCAACCAATGTTTGTACGTAATGCACCATTTCGTCAAGTCGTTGATACGAATTTTCGGGTTTTTCTATGCAGACAATCTCCACTTTATCAAACTGATGCAAACGGTTTAGTCCGCGAACATCTTTTCCGTAAGAACCTGCCTCACGACGAAAACAGGCTGAATATGCAGTATTTTTAATCGGAAGGTCTTTCTCCTCAAGAATTACATCGCGATAGATATTGGTAACGGGAACTTCGGCGGTAGGAATCATATACAAATCGTCCAATCCAACGTGATACATTTGTCCCTCTTTATCAGGCAACTGCCCTGTTCCAAAACCGGAATCGGCATTTACCACGTATGGCGGTTGTATCTCCAAGAAACCTGCATCACGAGCGTTATCTAAGAAGAAATTGATGAGAGCACGCTGCAATCTGGCGCCTTTTCCTTTATAAACAGGAAAGCCGGCACCTGTGATTTTTACTCCCAATTCAAAATCTATCAAATCATATTTTTTTGCCAAATCCCAATGCGGAAGAGCATCTTGCGATAGATTCGGAACAGCTCCGCCACTCCTTTCAACCAAGTTGTCTTCAGCACCTTTACCTTCAGGAACCGATTCGTGCGGAAGGTTAGGTATCGTAACCAAAAGTTGATGAATTTTATCTTCGGTATCTTTCAGCTTTTCGTCAAGACTTTTCGAAGTCTCCTTAAAAGCTCCTACCTTTTCACGAATTTCGGCAGCCTCATCTTTTTTACCCTCTTTCATCAGCATACCGATAGATTTAGACAGAGAGTTAATCTCGGCTAATGTGCCATCGAGCGATGTTTGGGTACTTTTTCTGATTTCGTCTAACTCAATAATTTGTGAAACTATCTCGTTTGCATCAAGGTTTTTCTTCGCCAATCGACGAATAACCTCGTCCTTGTTTTCATTTAATACTTTAAGTGTAAGCATAAAAAATATGTGTCAACTGTTTATTTCCATTTATTTATCGGTACAAAGGTACGAAAAATAGATAAACGAAAACAGTCAACAACAAAAATCAATTAAATTAATTGTGAATTAGAAAAGTTGAAAATGTACAAATTCACGCGATTCTCTTTGACGTTCTTTTCTCTTTCTGTAGTTACGAGTAATAACGTAAGCTAAACCAACGAAGGCTGCCACAATTAATACATCTTTTGCTAAATCGTTTGTCTTCATAAGCTTGTAATATTTTTTTTACTATATAACAAATATCTCAATCTACTGTTTATTGATATGACGTTTTTTTTACAAAAACGCTGCATGTCTTGTATCTTTTTTGGGGGGAATGGAATGTTATTCATTTAAATGAATATCCGTTTAGTTATCCATTTTATAGATTTCGGTACGCTGTACCTTAATGTCTGCACAAATGAGTCATAACCACAAAAATTTTGCTACTCTGTAGATTTTGGGTTAAGAGGATGTATCAAAAACCATACATTCGTTTGTTTTTGTCATTGCCTAAGGGCGATTCTGCGAACTCTGAACGAAGTGAAGAATCTTATCTTTGTCCGAAGTCAGATGTCAGAAGACCGAAGTTGAAAGTTGCGTATTTGATAGCAGCTTGTCATTTCGAACGAAGTGAGAAATCTATTCTTTTGGGCTGCTAGCTGTTGGCGATTGGCTGTTGGCTTTTGTAGGAAATATTATAGAAATGTCTTAAGTCTTGGCTCTTGTGTCCAGCATCTAAAAAAACAGATACTTCATTCCGCTAAAAGTTCCGTTCAGTATGACAACTCAGTGATGTGCATTGCTTTTGAGACAGCTACTTAGTTAAAATAAAAAGGTGTAGCGCCCCGAAACAGTATAGTATGTAAAGGTTTGGGTATAATTACGGATATTCATTTTCATTTATATTCTTTAAATTCAGTAGCAATATAATCACTTGCATCAAGCACTATCTCTTCATTTCTGTATAGATATTTTGCTTTACTAATCGCCTCATCAATATTTTCAGCATCTACGTCTATTATTCCTGATAAAAATTATTGAATTTCAATTTTAAATGTTCCCATAATTTATTTTTTTTGTATTTACCTCTTTTCCGAATCAATTCTCTCTATCATTGTAGAATACGCACCATCTGCAATCATTTTTGAAAAACTCCTTTTTTTACTTTTCAATTCGAACTGCACCTCACAGTCATTACATAAAAGGTCAGCAACAGGTCTATTTGCTTCAAATTTATTTAGATAAAAATTACCACATCGTGGACACTATGAATTTTCAGAAACCCATTTTTCGGTTAAGATTTTTGCTATTTGAGATTTACTATTATGATATTTGCTTAAACTCGCATCTAATGCTAAATTCATCATTTGTACTAACAAAATCTCCTTTTTTCAACAAACCATCTCAACATACAACACATTTTTAGTCTCCTCGGTAACTCTAAATCTATTGTCGGAGCGTTCTCCCACAATCCAAACAATATCATCTCCCGAAGTTAAAATCCAACAGTTTTCTTTATCTTTCAAACTGAATTTTTGGTCGGAAAAATAGTCGCTCAACTTCTTCCGTCCCTTCATACCGAAAGGCACAAACCAATCGCCCTGTTTCCACTTACGCAAAACAAGCGGAAAAGTCAGCTTATCGGCATCGGCGTATAACTTATCGGCAGCTTTTTCAATAGAGTTGTCGTTTATCTTTAACCTGATATTCAGATGAATCGGATTTGTAATATCATGCGATGCTTTATTGATAAAATACTCTTCGTTTTGACTCTCTTCCCGACCAATTTTATCTAATAACAGATACTCTCTATCTTTAATCAATCTGTGCTTATTAGAGTAGAAAACTTTTCCCGAAACGCCCTCCAAACTGTTTAAAATATCATCAATCACAGACGATTGAAAACCCAAAGGCGAGAGCAACTCAAACAAAACTGCTTTCGGCGATGCTGTTTTATGAAGCTCCGATATATCAATTTTATTATCCGAAAAAACTCGGCGTATATCATTATCAATTGCTCTTTTATACACTTTTTCCGCCTCCGCGATATTATCCGATGTGCGAAAAATAACATCTTTAACCGACGGGTTTAGCTTTTCCAACTCAGGAATAGTGTTAATTCGCAGAAAGTTGCGTACATAAATAGCCTCGTTGTTAGTGCTGTCCGAAACGTGCGGAATCTCTCGCTCTTCGAGATAATTTTCAACTTCAGAGCGTGTCAAACAAAGCAATGGACGAACAATGTATTCGTTTTTAGGTGCGATTCCAGTTAATCCGTGAATACCCGTTCCGCGAATCAGGTTTAATAAAACTGTTTCAACGGAATCATCTTTATGATGTGCCACGGCAATTGCATGGGCTTCATACTGTTGTCGTATTATTTCAAACCAGCGATAACGCAATTCACGAGCAGCCATTTCAATAGAAATTTTCTTATCGACAGCGTATCCTTCGGTATCGAAATCGATTGAAATAAATTCAATATCGGTACTTTTGCACCACCCTTTCACGAAAGTCGCATCGCGATTGGACTCTTCGCCACGCAAATGAAAATTGCAATGCGCCGCGATACACGTGTAACCGAGCAAAGTCAAAATATCAAGCAACGCCATAGAGTCTCTTCCGCCACTCAATCCCACTATCACTTTGGCATTGGGTACAAGCAACTCTTTTTTTTCGATAAATTTTTCAACTCTCCGCAACATAAGCAATCACTACGTTTATTTTACAAAAATAGACAATTTAAAGAGATTATAGCATCGTCAAAGATAAATCTTTTGCATAAAATCGAACAAAATAGTAAGAAAAAGTGTATTTTTGTGGTATATAAAGATTTCATAGAATAACAATGATTGATAAAATAGAAGCTTTGCTCAAGAAAATTGAGCAATTAACCGTTTCTTCAATCGAAGAGACCGAACAGTTACGTATTAAATATTTGAGCAAAAAAGGAGTTATCTCCTCATTAATGGACGATTTCAGAAACGTCCCCGCCGAACAGAAACGTGAAATCGGCATAAAACTAAATGTGCTGAAACAGACAGCTCAGGATAAAATTCAGTCGTTAAAAGAGCAATTCAGTAGTGGCGAAACAAAAAATAACGAAATCGATTTGTCGCGTACAGCCTATCCAATAGCGTTGGGAAGCCGACATCCTCTTTCGATTGTGAAAGAAGAGATTTGTGATATTTTCAAACGACTCGGTTTTTCTATTGCCGAAGGTCCCGAAATTGAAGACGATTGGCACGTTTTTTCGTCGCTCAACTTTGCCGAAGACCATCCGGCACGCGACATGCAAGATACATTTTTCATCCGAAGCAATCCAGATGTTGTATTACGCACGCATACCTCTTCGGTGCAAACACGTGTGATGGAAAAAACGGAACCGCCAATTCGCATTATTTGTCCGGGACGAGTTTATCGCAACGAAGCCATATCTTATCGTGCTCACTGTTTTTTCCACCAAGTGGAAGCGTTATACATTGACAAAAAAGTCTCTTTTGCCGATTTAAAGCAAGCCCTGCTATACTTTGCCAAAGAAATGTTTGGAGAAAAGACCGATATTCGTTTGCGTCCGTCATATTTCCCGTTTACCGAACCGAGTGCCGAAATGGATATCTCATGTAATATTTGCGGAGGAAAAGGTTGTCCGTTCTGCAAACATACCGGTTGGGTGGAAATTTTGGGTTGCGGAATGGTAGATCCCAATGTATTGGAAAACTGTGGTATAGACAGTAAAGTTTATTCGGGTTACGCCTTAGGAATGGGAATTGAGCGCATAACGAACCTGAAATATCAAGTGAAAGATTTGCGTATGTTCTCAGAGAACGATGTAAGTTTTCTGGAGCAGTTTCAGTCGGCAAATTAATTTAAATGATTATCCGAAATCATTCCTAAATGATGTCTGTGTTGCGTTGATAAACGAAATAATTTACAACTACAAGTCTCAGTAACGGGACGAACAGACTTAAAGCCGTCACTCATTTTGTGAAACATAAGAATAGTTGCATTTAGGAACAAATACGAATATACATATTAATTTATGAAAAGGTTTTTAATATAAATCAATTAAATGACACAACGTACCTTTTATACTTTTCTATTAATTTTGCTCACGATGTTGAGTGTTCAAGCTCAAAAGACAACACGTGTAAACGCTATAAAAGCAAACGATTACGGTGTAATTTATACACTTCCGAAAACAACTTTTGAAGTTACGCTGTTGGTGAAGAAAACAACTTACGTCCGTGGCGATTTTTATCAATATGCACAACGATATTTGGGCATCGAAAATCCGATAACCGAAAACAGCACCATTTTCTCGCTTCAAGATATTTCTGTTGCAAACAAAGGTGTGCCAAATCAAGAAAAATCTTTTATGGTGGAATTTCGCCCCAATTCGATGCAACCTTATGTGATGTTGCGTGAAGATGGCGTAATTGCCTCCATAAATGCAGAACCACAGTTCAGTAACGAGAAAAAGGCGGAAATTCCGGCAACAGAATCAGCATTGATAAATCCTCGCAGATATTTGTCGCAAGAGACTCTTATGGCAGGCTCAATAGCAAAACAAGCCGAATTGGTTTCGCGTCAAATATTCGATTTGCGTCGCAGCCGTCAAGATATTCTCACAGGCGAAGCTGACAATATGCCACCCGACGGAAACGCATATAAAGTGGTTATGGATGAGATTAACATGCAAGAAAAAGCGTTGATCGAGCTATTTGCAGGAAGTGAATTTACGGAATATTTCACGTACACTTTTACGGTTATTCCTACCGAAAACAGTATAGAGCAACATATTGCGGCTCGTTTTTCTCAAAAACTCGGACCGGTTGACGCCGATAATCTGGCAGGCGAACCTATATATTTTTCGCTCAAAAACAAAACACCACAGGTAGAAATTGAGGTTTCGGAACGCGATTTGGCTCGATTGGAAAAGAAATTCAGCGAAGGCTTAGTCTATAATATTCCGGGACAGGCTCAACTCACAATAGAGTTTAACAACAAAACAATTGTAAACAAGCAAGTTGACGTTGTACAATTCGGTACGCAAGACGTGCTTACAAAAAAAATGTTCGATAATATGAAACAGCCAATTAAGGTAATTTTTTATCCGGAATTGGGTGCTATAAAACAGATAATTCAATAAAAAAATCAGATTACTCTATATGAAAACAAATTCACTGTTACAATATTTTATTATAATATTGGCTTTCGGTGTAGTGTTTGCATCGTGTAAAAGAAAATCGGGCAAACCTACAGAAATTAAATTCGACAGCATTGTAGTGGATAAGCAAATTCCGCTTTTACACGAAAACGATACAACACTCCCTTTCGCCGATATAAAAATAGACTTCACTTTTCCAAAAGATTTTGGCAAAAAAGAAGACTTAAAACGTTTACAACAAATATTTGTAGGAACTTTTTTCGGAGACCTTGTTTATGACTCTTTGTCACCTCAACAAGCCATAGACAAATTTCTTAAAGACTATACAGAAGAGTATCAAGGTCTATCTAACACCTTCTACGAAGAGAAGTCCCGCCTTAAGGGAGAAATGCCACAATGGTATTGGTACAGCGTGTATAAAACAAATGAAATTATGTTTCAAAACGACTCTCTGTTAGCGTATGCAGTTGAGCACAGCGAATATACAGGTGGTGCACACGGTTCTTTTAACCTTATTTATACAAATATTGATTTGAACAGATTGGTTACTCTGTCGGAAGAAGATTTGTTTATACCCAACTATTATCGCCCGTTAACGGAAAAGATTATCAATAGCTTGATAAAAAAATACAATGTTTCGGACCCCGAATCATTGCTTGAACTCGGATTTTTCACTATCGACGATATTGTACCGAATAACAATTTTTATCTTAACGAAGAGGGGATAAATTACGCTTTCAATCAATACGAAATTGCACCCTATGCAATGGGCGTTATCAATGTAACAATACCCTACTCAGAGTTAGAAGAAATCTTAATTCCTGACGGTATTATATCTCGATTTTTCCAAAAAAAAGAAAAATAACATAAAATTTTTCACTCTCTATAAAAAAAACGGTTCACTATTTGCAAAACAATTGAGCCGTCTTTTTGTTATGTGTAGATGAGTAGAATAAAAATAGATTTATTGTAAAAAAAATCACAAAACAATGCAACAAGAATCAGAACAAGATAATTTACTGAACGAAATTACCGAAAACGACTATAAATACGGCTTTACAACCGACATAGAGACCGAAACCATTCCGAAAGGGTTGAGCGAAGATATAATTCGATTAATATCATCCAAAAAAAACGAACCCGAATGGTTGTTGGAGTTTCGTTTAAATGCATATCGCCATTGGCTCACAATGGAAGAGCCTGATTGGGCACACCTGAATATTCCCCGAATAGATTTTCAAGATATTATCTATTATGCCGACCCAACGAAAAAGAGAGGTCCGAAAAGTTTGGACGAAGTAGATCCGGAATTGTTGAAAACTTTTGAACGTCTCGGCATTCCCCTTAACGAACGCGAAGTACTTGCAGGTGTCGCCGTTGATGCCATTATGGACAGCGTTTCGGTAAAAACCACCTACAAAGAGACTTTGGCGGAAAAGGGAATTATTTTCTGTTCGTTTAGCGAAGCGGTTCAAGAGCATCCCGATTTGGTAAAGAAATATATGGCAAGCGTTGTATCTTACAGAGATAACTTTTATGCTGCTCTCAACTCTGCAGTATTTAGTGACGGCTCGTTCGTCTATATTCCAAAAGGCGTGCGTTGCCCTATGGAACTTTCTACCTATTTCCGTATCAATGCAGCCCATACAGGACAATTTGAACGCACGCTGATTGTTGCCGACAACGATTCGTACGTGAGTTACCTCGAAGGCTGTACCGCTCCCATGCGAGATATAAATCAGTTACATGCCGCCATTGTAGAAATCGTGGTAATGGATAATGCCGAAGTGAAATACTCTACCGTACAAAATTGGTATCCGGGCGATAAAGACGGAAAAGGCGGTGTATATAACTTCGTTACCAAACGCGGAATTTGCAAAGGCAATAATTCAAAACTTTCATGGACTCAGGTAGAAACCGGCTCTGCTATTACATGGAAATATCCGTCGTGTATTCTTGCAGGCGATAATTCAGTAGGCGAATTTTACTCTGTTGCAGTAACAAATAACCGCCAACAAGCCGATACGGGAACAAAAATGATTCATATCGGTAAAAATACACGTAGCCGAATTGTATCGAAAGGAATTTCGGCGGGACACAGTCAGAACAGTTATCGCGGATTGGTGAAAATATCGCCGAAAGCCGATAACGCACGTAATCACTCGCAATGCGACAGCCTTTTGCTTACCGATTATTGCGGAGCACACACATTTCCATATACCGACATTCAAAATCCTACGGCAATTTTGGAACACGAAGCCACAACATCCAAAATCAGCGAAGACCAAATTTTCTACTGCAATCAACGCGGCTTAGGCGAAGAAGAAGCTGTAGGTTTAATCGTGAACGGATATGTGAAAGAGGTGGTAAACAAACTCCCGATGGAATTTGCAGTGGAAGCACAAAAGCTTCTGCAAGTTAGTTTGGAAGGAAGCGTGGGATAAGAGTGAGAATTAAAAATTTTTCGAGACATGACACGTAATTCGTAAAATGCTTCATTTTTTATCTTCTACCTACTTCGTGAATAATAGAAAATAACAAAGTAGCAGTATCAAAAGTAAAGCTCATCACTATGTTGTCATACTGAACGTAACTTTTAGCGGAATGAAGTATCTGTTTTTTTAGATGCTGGACACAAGAGCCAAGACTTAAGACATTTCTATAATATTTCCTACAAAAGCTAACAGCCAACGGCTAAAAGCAAGATCGATTCTTAACTTCGTTCAGAATTCGCAGAATCGCCCTTAGGCAATGACAGAGAACTGTTTATGTTTTGGGTGCGTTGCTAACAGCTAACGGCTAATGGATAACAGCCGAAAGAATAGATTTCTCTCTTCGTTCGAAATAACAGAGAGCCGTTTATGATTTGGGTTCGCTGCTAACAGACAACAGCTAAGAGCTTATAAGATAGATTCTCCACTTCGTTCAGAGTTCGCAGAATCGCCCTTAGGCAATGACAAAAACAAACGAATGTTGGGCTTTTGAGACAGCCTCTTTATTGTTTGTAAATATACTCTTAGCTGTTGCTATTTATTAAAACATCGGTAATTGATAAATAAAACCTGTAGCTATTCTGTGTGTGTTGTAATCAGACATATCGGCTTTATTTTCGTGATTGTATGAACGTCCGATATAAGTGAGGAAGAAATGTAAATTTGTATTCATCGGATAATATTCAATACCTGTTAGATAGCCGTATGAAGTGCGATATTTTCCTGCTTCGAACATATCGTATGCTTTTGAAAGAGAAGCCGTTTCATACATGCCTTCTACAAAAACATTCCATCGAGGCTGAAATCTGTAATTCAACTTTGCAACCAATGAAAGGTATTCGGCATCGAAAGCATTGCTCGTTCCCCCTGAAAGCATATTGCTCATAATACCTTTACGGTCTAATCCTTCGTGAGAATACATCACATCAAAAAACATATTCGCTTTACGGCTAAAATTAAACTCATTACCAAAAGCCCAATATAGCATATTTTGCTTTTTTGCCTGCCTCATCAACGAACCCGACCAGCGCGTTTTGTAAAATCCATCGAACAACGAACCATTCCAATTAATAGTGTAAACCAATGGAAGTTTACTTTTTTCAATTCCTTCGGCATGATATGTATTTTCAAACTTGTCATTAAGCCCGTTCAATATTTGCAATTGCAATTGATGATTGGATGTTGCGTCATAAGCAAACGTTACTCCGGTAAGGAAGTTACTCATATTCTCAATCATATCGCTATATTCATATATTTCTATCGGATTTAAATCGAACTCAATACCTCCGTATGCAGCACACTGTTTCCCGACAAACATTGAGAATTTGTCCGATAAATTCACTCCTATACCCGCAATATCTATGGAAGTAGGCATATTATCAATGGAGAGATGATGATTATTGGGTCTGTTTAAGCGTTGTCTCCATCGGTATGAAAGCCATTGGTTTACATTTCCTCTGGCTTCAATGCGAAGTTGACGCATATTGAAATTTCCTTGTTCAAATTCATTTTTATTGAACTTAGCGTCAAATCCGCCTTGCATATTCAGATAGAAATTAAAATTATCGGTTTTCTTCTCAATATTTGCAATTTTTTCGTATAAACTCTTGTCATTAGTGAAAGAGTCTTGTTGTGCCAACATTCCCTGTATGCCAATCAATAAAAATGTGGCAATAAATAAATTTTTCATAATTAAAAATTTTATCATATTATCAATATTCATTAAAGTATTGTTGTATTGTTTGCCAATTATTTGTTTTTGTAAGTGCCAACATCAGAAGAATACGAGCTTTTTGGGGGTTTAATTCTTGTGATGCAATAAATTGGTATTGGTTATCATCTACTTCGGCATCCAATGTGGTAGGACCATTAGGTACTCTGGACGAGCGAACAATTAAGATTCCTTTTTTGCGAGCATCCACCAAAACAGGAAATAAATTTTTATGAATATTACCATTACCAACACCTGCGTGTACAATTCCTTTGTAATCATTATCAATGAGGGCTTTCAGAGCATGATCTTCCACATTTGAATAACTATAAACAATGCCCACACGCGGTAGCTCAGTCAAATTGCTTACATCGAAAACTGATTCGGTTGTATGTTTCTTTAGCGGAGATTCGCCAATAAATACTTTTCCATTGTAGATATAACCAAGAGTACCTGAATTGGGAGATTTGAATGTTTCAACTTCCAAAGTATGTGTTTTCAAGACGTTGTGTGCTCCCAAAATAGCTCCATTCATAGCTACCAACACTCCCTTTCCTTTTGCCTCTTTGGAGGCAGCAACCACTACTGCATTATAAAGATTGAGCGGACCATCGGCACTCATAGCAGTTGAAGGACGCATAGCTCCTACCAACACCACCGGTTTATCACTTTTTACCGTGAGGTTCAGGAAGAAAGCAGTCTCCTCCATGGTATCGGTTCCATGGGTAATTACAATTCCATCTACATTTTCTCTTGCCAACAGTTCGTTTATTCGTTTAGCAAGTGTCAGCCACACATCGTCGCTCATATCTTGCGACCCGATTCTTACAATTTGTTCTCCGGTAACATCTGCAATATCATTTACTTGCGGTACTGCATCCAAAAGCGAACCAATGGCAACCTGTCCTGCAGTATAATTTGATTGAGTAGCCGATTGTCCTGTTCCGGCAATGGTACCACCTGTTGCTAAAATATGTATTTTTGGTTTTTGCGCAAAAACTAAAATTAGCGATAAGCAGAGAAACAATACGGTAGTTTTAATTCTGTTTGTTGTCATAACTAAAAATTTTTTTATGAATGAATATATATATATATATTTTTTTCTCAAAATAATATCTGAATCAAGCCCAATCCAACAAGTACCGAAACAATAGAAGCTATTAAACCGGGCATCATGAAAGAATGGTTTAAGATATATTTCCCGATTCGGGTTGTGCCTGTTCGGTCAAAATTGATAGCAGCAACAACCGTAGGATAGTTAGGAATGAAAAAATATCCGTTTACCGCCGGGAAAAGAGCTATGAGAGTATAAGGCGAAACCGACAAAGCTATGCCTAACGGCACCAATGCCCTTACTGTAGCCGCCTGACTATAAAGAAGAATAGACATAAAGAAAAGAGCAATTCCAAAAACCCATGGTGCTTGTTTAATTACTTCGTTTATAGATGCTGTAATTTCCGTCAAATTTCCTTGTATAAAGGTATCTCCCATCCATGCTATTCCAAAAATTGCTATAACAGCCTGCATTCCCGCACTGAATATTGAGCCGCGTGCAGCATCCAGTCCACTGTTTTTTGTTATCATCAGGATGAGAGCTGCCGCCGATAACATCAGTATCTCAATAATGTAAGGCATTCCAAGTTGTACGGTTTTTCCTTCCACTTCGAAAGAGGGACGCAAAGATTCTATTGAGCCAAACAGCACAACAGCTATTGTAGCCAGCAAAAAGATGATAATGGAAATAAGCGAATTTTTTCTGTTTAGAGTACTTCGTTCATCGGCATCCTTACTTCGTTCCTTTATCTCGCCTCTTTGCAGACGTCTCTGATACTCCGGATCATCAACCATTTCTTTCCCTTTTTTGAGCGACAATACTGCAGCCACCAATACACCCGTAAGTGTAGCCGGAATAGAAACTTTAAGAATATCGAGCAACGAAATACCAAATGGAGACAATAAAGCTAATAAAGCTACAGTAGCTGCCGAAATGGGACTCGCCGTTATGGCTTGTTGAGACGCGATAACAGATATACCGAGAGGTCTTTCCGGACGCACTTTGGTTTCTGTAGCTACTTCCGCAATAACAGGCAACACAGAATAGGCAACATGCCCTGTTCCTGCCACAAATGTAAAAAAGTAGGTTACCAAAGGACTAATCCACGTAATATGTGAAGGATTTTTGCGAAGTAACTTCTCTGCCATTTCAACCATATAATCCAATCCTCCTGCAGCCTGCATACATGATGCCGCAGATATTACTGCTGCAATCATCAACATTACATCAATGGGGGGCGATGTGGGTTGTAACCCAAACACAAAAGTAAGAATAGCCAAGCCTATTCCTCCCATTACACCCAATCCGATACCACCTAAGCGTGCACCAATAATGATGGCGATCAGAACAATTAATAATTGTAATATCATAATAAATCAGGTATTATTAATAGCAAAGATAAAATAAATCTTTTTATTTCTTAATATTTTCGATTTTTTTATTGCTGTCCGATAAACATTTTCGTTTTTTCTTGAGATGATTTATTACAAACGATTTCGACAATTATTTGGGATATAGAGTTTGGAAAAGCAAATTTTCATAACCGTAGCAATCACGATGTTATATCGGGAGTAGCTTACGATACAAACAATGCTCCAACATTTCGACCCGGAGAGTTTTTCTATTTTTAACGACAATCCTCCATCTCACAATCCTCATCCGGATATTCAAACTCTATGGTTGAGTGTTGAATTCCAATAGAAAGGAGGTTTTCTCTTATATCTGTTTTCAATTTGTGCAACTGAGACATTGGTAAGGGATTTGATAGCACTACGTGCGTTGTCAAGACATTGTACTCTCCGTCAACCGACCAGACATGTAAATCATGAATACCTTTAACATTTTCTGTTTTTAAAATTATCTTTTCAATCTCATCCACGTTAACCATATCGGGGCTGCCTTGTAAAATTATACGCATACTCTGGCGAATGTTTTTATACACATTTATAAGAATAAATACAGAGATGCCTACCGACAAAATCGGGTCTATAATGGGAACATTTACGAAATACATTACCGTAGCTCCCAAAAGAACGGCAAGCCAGCCCAACACGTCTTCCAAAAGATGCAGTGAAACTACCTTTTCGTTCAGCGAATCTCCCTTGCGTAAATGCAATACGGCAATTCCATTTACTATAACGCCTAATACGGCGAGCAATAACATTCCTTTAACGTCGGGTTGTTGCGGGTTAAAAAGTCGTGGTACTGCATGAATGAGAATCACAATATTTCCCACCAATAAAATGACTGAATTGATTATTGCTCCCAACAATGAAAAACGTTTGTATCCGTAAGTGTAATTCTTGTTTCTGGGTTTCTTGGATATCTTTTGAAAATACCATGAGAGACCAAGCGAAAAACTGTCTCCCAAATCGTGAACTGCATCTGATAAAATAGCCACGCTGTTAGTCAAAAATCCGCCAACAAACTCAATAAGAGTGAACAGCAGATTCAGTAAAAACGCCACTCTAATGTTTTTGACATCTTCATGGTTATGCTGCTGATGATGGTTATGACGAGCCATTGCACAAGTTAGATAAACGTATCTGATATAACAAGCTTAAAATAGTTTTGTTTATTATCAAGGAAAAAATTTGTATATTTGCCTATTATAATCAAAATTTATAACGAGATTAAAAACAAATAATAAAATTGGTTTGTTTATCTGTTTAATAATTAAAACTTATATTCAATTTTTATACCTACCTGCACATTATTATGAGATTTATTAAGTTATTAATCGCCGTTTCACTTGTGTATATGGCAACATCGTGTAACAACATTAAAAAACAAGACGTGAAAATTTTAAATCAAACTGATTTTCCTGCACCACCGGTTGCGGAAATTAATCCCGACACATTTATTAATTTCGGACAAACTCGTATAGATAACTACTTTTGGCTCAAAAACAAAAACAATCCTAAAGTAATAGACTACATTAATGCAGAGAATGCTTATACAGACGCCATAATGGCTTCAACAAAAGATTTACAAAAAGCCATATATGATGAAATCTTAGGAAAAATTAAAGAAGACGATGAGTCTTACCCGACTTTTAAAGATGGTTATTACTACTATAGCCGTACCGAAAAAGGTAAACAATATCGTACATACTTGCGTAAAAAAGGCTCGATGGATGCACCCGAAGAGGTGATTTTCGACCTTAACCGAATGGCAGAAGGTAAAGCAGCATTTATATTCGGAGGTTATTCAATCAGTCCCGACAACAGCAAAGCTGCCTATCTATATAACGAAACAGGATCATCTGTAGAGTTAGTTATGAAAATAAAAGACCTTGCAACAGGCAAAGATGTAGGTTTTTCGGTTGAAGGAGTCTCATCCATAGCATGGGCAAACGACAATAAGACAATATTTTACGGTATTATCGACAATACATTACGCTCTTATCGTATTATGCGTCAAATGTTGGATTCGCCCAAAGCTGATTTAATTTATGAAGAAACGGACGGACGTTACAGAACATACGTTTCAGGCACCAAAAACAATGATTATATTTTTATCAGTTCATCAAGCTTGACCACATCGGAAGAGCGTTATATCTCTGCCGACAAACCGCTTGACGCTTTCAAAGTGTTTATGCCGAGAGTTCAAGACGTTGATTATAGTGTTTATCCACATAATGATAAATTTTTCGTTCGCTATAAAGACAAAGAAAATCTGAACGGGAAAATTTACGAAACACCCATTACAGGCTACGAAAACCGCTCTACTTGGAAAGTGTTTTTGGCTCACGACAAAAACACACGAATAGAAAATATTGATATTCTGAAAGATTACGTTACGGTTGAACTTCGTAAGAACGGATTGAACGAAATAGTTGCAATACCTGTTTCGGGTGGAGAAAAAAAATCTATTGCTTTCCCTGAACCTGTTTACACAGCATCACTCAGTGGCAATCCGGAATATAATGCTACCACATTTCGTTACTCTTATACATCGCTAAATCGTCCGAGCACTTTATACGAATACGATATTATAACAGGTAAAACAGTAAAATTGAAAGAACAAGAGATTCCTTCGGGCTTCAATCCGGATAATTATGTAGTGGAAAGACTTTGGGCTACAGCTCCCGACGGCGTGAAAGTGCCAATGGCTGTAGTTTACAAAAAAGGATTGAAAAAAGACGGTACAAATCCCGCGCTAATATACTCTTACGGAAGTTACGGTGCAAGTTCGGATGTCTATTACAGTGCAAGTTTGTACAGTTTGATTGACAGAGGTTTTGTATATGCTCTTGCTCAAATTCGCGGAGGAAGCGACTTGGGCGAACAGTGGTACGAAGACGGCAAACTGTTGAAAAAGAAGAACTCGTTTACCGACTTTATCGCTTGTAGCGAATTGCTTGTAAACGAAAAATATACATCGTCAAATAAACTTGCAGCAATGGGTGGAAGTGCAGGAGGTTTGCTGATGGGTGCAGTAGTTAATGCTCGTCCCGATTTGTATCAAACCATTGTTGCACAAGTTCCGTTTATTGATGTTATCAACACAATGCTGGACGACACTCTGCCACTAACAATAGGAGAATACGAAGAGTGGGGCAACCCTAATACAGAGGAGTATTACAACTATATGCTGTCATACTCGCCCTACGATAATATAAAGGCACAAGACTATCCCAACATGCTGGTTACAGGAGGTATAAACGACTCGCAAGTGCTTTTCCACGAACCGACGAAATATGTTGCCAAACTTCGCGCACTAAAAACCGATAACAATTTGGTGCTGCTTCACATGAATATGGACAGCGGACACGGCGGAGCAACCGGACGTTACGATGGAATAAAAGATACGGCATTTGAATTTGCTTTTATTTTAAACAGAGTCGGAATTGAAAAGTAGAATTTTTCTACAAAAATGAGAATAAACATAAAAAAATCGCTCATTTTTTTTTAATTGAGAATAAATTACTACTTTTGTGTTAGCATAAAACTTCGTTTTTGCACAAGCTAATAAAATAATTAAAGATAAAGATATTGAAGAAAGGGATTCCGGTCGTTATTATTGACCGGAATTCTTTTATTTTATTCGTTAAACAAAAAATTGAAATAAGGAGAAAAAGATATGTCATTTACTTATATGACCGAAGAAGGACTTCGAAAACTTCAAGAAGAGTTGATTTATATGGAGTCGGTACAACGCCCCGAAATATCGCAACAGATAGCCGATGCACGTGACAAGGGCGACCTATCGGAAAATGCGGAATATGATGCCGCCAAAGAGGCACAAGGCATGTTGGAAGCTAAAATAGCTCAACTTAAAACTCTGATTGCATCCGCAAGAATTATCGACGAAAGCTCTATCAGCACCGATTCGGTACAAATCATGAACAAGGTAACAATAAGAAATCTGAAAACCAACAAAGAGATGACTTATACACTTGTTTCAGAAAGTGAAGCCGATTTAAAAAGCGGAAAAATTGCAGTAAACACTCCTATCGCTCAAGGATTGCTGGGCAAAGTTGTTGGCGATAAAGTAGATATTAATGTGCCATCGGGTGTGCTAAGTTTTGAAATTCTGGATATTTCTATCTGAAAAAATTAACAGGACAAATCTAAAAAATCAATCATACAAATTATGGCAACAATTTTCAGTAAAATAGTGGCAGGAGAAATTTCAAGTTATAAAATTGCCGAAAACGATAACTTTTTTGCTTTCCTCGATATAAATCCAATGGCAAAAGGACATACATTGGTTATCCCTAAAAAAGAGATAGATTATATTTTCGATTTGGACGATAATGAAATTGCCGAATTTACGGTTTTTGCAAAAAAAGCGGCTGCTGCCATTCAAAAAGCAACCAACTGCAAGCGTGTGGGTATGATGGTTATCGGCTTGGAAGTTCCACACGCTCATATTCACCTGATTCCTATCGAAAACGAATCGGATATGAATCTATCAAATCCACGCGTAAAATTGTCGAATGATGAGTTTGCAGAGATTGCGAAAAAGATAAGGGAGAAATTTTAATAGTTGGTGTTTGACATTGTAATATATTTAAACCTAACAAGTTTCAGAAACTTGTTAGGTTAATAAATTTATCAACAATTACCTGTTTTATAGTCAATTACAACATCGCCACAATCTGTTTTTCTAACTTTATCAAATCTTTCGTGAAATTGCGAATGCCTTCTGCCGTTTTTTCGGTTGCCATAGCATCCTCATTCATCATCCAACGGAAAGTTTTTTCATCCATATCGATTTTTTGAATATT
>JBGZFC010000105.1:0-10884 GCA_041846575.1 Bacteroidota bacterium | reverse complement strand
TTCAAACCATTCTCCTCTTCCAAAAGCCGGGTAAGTATATCTCTTACTTGTTTCTGTGTAAAGTCCATAAAATTATTCTTTTTGTTGTTCAAATATAAGTCTTTGGGGGATATTTACACACTTTTGGGGATAGTATCTTTTTGATTTAAGAATAGCCTCCTCTAACGTTTAGGAATACTTACATTTATAAGGATAGGATTATGCTTTTTTCATAAAAGAGGTTTCTAATCAGCCAAGATTTAAATATATTTAGCTTAAAGTTAAAAGTGATGCCATAACCACATCTTTCGTTTTGCACAACTTCGAAGATATCGACAAGAGTTTCAGTGAAGAAGAATTGTCATAAATCGTAAATCCGAAATCGAAAATTAAAAATCTTTGTCTTGTATCTTGGCTCTCATGTCTAACTATATCTCAAAAGTAGCGATACCTCCATACGGAATAGGATTATTAAAAGCCTTCTCCAAAGTAGTTTGTACCAAATATGTTTTGCCACATTTTATTACACCCGCATATACAAAGATATAGACAACGGAATGATTCTCTTTTCTCAGCTCATCGAGAAAATTAGCAACTCTATTATACATTTTGGGTAATGGCTCGCCGTTGGGTGGAGGTTTTAAAAGCCAATCGTTCTGCCAGTCCATCATATTTAAGTTTTTCCAAAGCTTTAACTCCCAATCTCCAAAATAAAATTCTTTTAGTCTGTCGTCTAACGTTGCGTCTTTAAAGCCACAGAAATAAGCAAATTTTATACAACGACTCAACGGACTTGAAAAAATCGCATCCGGTTTAGAAAGTTTATCTAAATTAAATTTAACGATAGTAGTCTCGTCGATAAAAGTCTCTTTTAAAGGCACAAATGATTGCACATAACAGATACTTAAATCAATTCCTACTGATGTATGTCTGATAATATGTATAGTCATAGCTTTTGTTTTGTCATATTATACTGATATTTCTGCTTAAAAACTGATTTTGCACAGAATTAATAATATACAGAATAAATCCAAAAGTGCAATATAGCAATTTTATTTGTAAAAAAATCGTGTTTAGGTATAAAATAAATTAAATAAGTCTTAATGAGTTTGTTTAAATCTTTTTTTTATTGAAATATTTGTTTTGAGACAGCCTCGTTTGCATTATATTTCTTTGAGAATCAATTTAACTATATCTCTATCCTATATGTCTGTATCGCAAGAGCTAAGTTTTCGACAAATACTGCACAAAACTTCGTGTTTTTCCTCTATTTATCACTTAGGCTATCCACAAGCGAAAGTAATAGTAAACCAATTCTATTTAAGATAACAGCGAAGCAACATTCACTATTGTATGCTTGTCTTGACAATGTAAAGTAACGAGTTTACTATTTCACGTAAACTGTGTTTGTGTTTTCTCTTCTTAAAAAATTTCTATATCTTTGTAAGCTGGCTGTCAGTTAAGGTTGTTGGATATTTCTTCATCTTTTTTGGATTATTTGGTTTATAATCATAAAAACACAAAAAATAATTCAATCAAGCGACAAGCAATCAGCACATTAGTTGCTTATTTTGAAATTTTAAACACCCTCACAGATTAAAAAAATATGGAAGAGATAAAATTGAATGAACACAATAAAAACGAATATGCTCCAATGCACACTTGCGAACATATATTAAACAGAACCATGCAGGAGATGTTTGGCTGTCCCCGTTCGCGAAACACACATATCGAAAGAAAAAAAAGTAAAGCCGACTACATTCTTTCCCAATCTCCTACGGAAGAGGATGTTAAGGCTATCGAAAAGAGTGTAAACGAAATTATCTCACGAAATATTACCGTTACTGAAGAGTTTGTATCCATAGAAGAGGCAGCCGATATGGTTGACCTGTTTAAACTTCCCGAAAACGTATCTGAAACTATCAGGATTGTGAGTGTTGGCGATTTTGACAAATGCGCCTGCATTGGCAATCATGTCAACAATACATCTGAAATAGGTACATTTGTAATAACAAGTCACAGTTTTTCGGATAATATTTGGAGAGTGAGATTTAAGTTGATAGAGAAATAGATTTGATTGTCGGATGTCAGCTGTCCGATGAATGAGTGTGAATTACTATGCGAAAGATTTCGCGTGAAAGCAATACAAAATCCAAGTAAATCTAAAGGTCTTGCGTATTGGTTTTTACATATAAAAAGGATAGAAGCCTCACATGCTTAAAGAGTTACTAAATATTTTTATCTTCTGTCATTTGAAAAAGAATACGGAAAATCGCTTGTTTTCGTGCCTCTTGTTTTGTTCGGCATTTCCGACATTTGAATATCTATTTTAGCACCATTCATCAATATATCGTTAGTGAAATAGTTTTTCGTGTGCTTCTTTCCATTTACCTTAATATCTGAAATATAACGTTTGGAAAAATCGTTGTTTGGTGCATTGATTTCGATGGTTTTACCATTTTCCAAATGTATTTTCATTTCATTAAAAAGAGGGGAGCCAATAATATATTCGTTACTCCCAGGACAAACCGGATAAAATCCCATTGAAGAAAATACATACCACGCCGATGTTTGTCCGTTATCTTCATCGCCACAATATCCATCGGGGGCAGGAGTGTATAGTTTGTTCATTACCTCTCGTACCCAATATTGTGCTTTCCAAGGCTCTCCGGCATAATTGTAAAGATAAATCATGTGTTGTATCGGTTGATTGCCGTGCGCATATTGCCCCATATTCATAATTTGCATCTCACGAATTTCGTGAATTGGAAAGCCGTAATAGCTGTCATCAAAAACGGGAGGCATTGCAAATACCGAATCGAGCATTTGTACAAACTCTTTTTCTCCCCCCATTAGGTCTATTAGTCCCTGAAGGTCGTGAAAAACCGACCAAGTATAGTGCCAGCTGTTACCTTCCGTAAAGGCATCGCCCCATTTGAGCGGATTGAAAGGCGACTGAAACGAGCCGTCTTTGTTGCGTCCTCGCATCAATTTATGTTCGGGCGAATATAGATTGCGATAATTTTGACACCGTTTGGCATACAAGTCAATCTCCGACTGCGGACGCTTCAAGGCTTTTGCAAGTTTGTAAATAACCCAGTCGTCATAAGCGTATTCGAGTGTGCGAGCGGCATTTTCGTTGATTTTTACATCGTACGGTACATATCCTAACGTGTTGTAATATTCGTGTCCCAAACGTCCGGTAGAAGATTCCACAGGATGCACATTTTCCGTTCCGAAAATCATAGCTTCATAAAGAGTTTCTATATCGTAGCCACGCAAACCTTTCAGATAGGCATCGGCAACTACCGAAGCCGAATTGTTTCCAATCATAATGCCACGATGTCCCGGACTTGCCCATTCGGGTAAAAATCCGCTTTCCTTATATGTATTTATTAAACCTTCTTGAATTTCCTTGTTAACAGATGGATATATCAAGTTGAGCAGGGGGAAAAGTGCACGGAAAGTGTCCCAAAATCCTGTATCGGTGTACATATATCCGGGCAAAACCTGTCCGTTGTAGGGACTGTAATGTACAATATTCCCTTGCGCATCTATTTCATAAAATTTACGAGGAAATAGGGTAGAGCGATAAAGTGTTGAGTAGAAAATACGTTTGTTGTCAATGTTTGTATCGCCAATTTCGACTTTTCCCAATATTTCGTTCCAAATTTCACGACCTTCTTGTTTTACGGTTTCGAAATCTTTGTTTTCTACCTCTTTCAGATTTTGCCACGCCTGTTCGTAACTGATAAAAGATGATGCTACCTTTGCAATAATCTGTTCGTTTCGTTTTGTTTCGAACTTTAGAATAGCACCGGAGTGGTTACTCTCGGGCTTATGTGAGTGGATTTCGACAATTTCAGAGTCTCTTACATCGAAATGTGTTGAAAATGGTTTGTCGAAAACGATAACAAAGTAGTTTTTGAAATTATCGGGAACTCCACTGCTGTTGCGTGTGGTGTAACCTATTACTGCATTTTTTTCTTTTAATACTTCTACCGAAGAACCTTTATCAAAAGCATCTATAATTACATTTGCATTTTCGGTTTCGGGAAATGTGAAACGAAATATGGCTGCACGTTCGGTTGGAGTTATTTCTGTAGTAACATCGTAATCGGCTAAATAGACGCTGTAATAATATGGTTTGGCAATTTCTGCTTTATGCGAAAACCAGCTTGCACGTTTATCTTCATCGAAAATAGTTTTATCAACAATCGGCATTATGGAAAACTGTCCGTAATCATTCATCCATGGACTTGGCTGGTGTGTTTGTTTGAAACCGCAAATTTTATCGGCATCGTATTTATATTGCCATCCGTCTCCCATTTTTCCGGTTTGAGGCGTCCAAAAGTTCATCCCCCACGGTCGAGCAATGGCAGGATAGGTATTTCCGTTTGATAATTCAAATTTAGATTGTGTACCCATCAAAATATTCACGTAATCTGTGGGTTCTTGCGCATTAAGCAAAAAAACGGATATAAATAAAAGGAATGATATTGTCGATTTGATTTTCATCTGCATAAAAAAATTATAAATCCGATAGATTCAATTTATTCTCTTTCTCAAGGTTTAAAATCAGTTCGCCAAACAGAGTATTTGTCCAAGCGAACCAACTGCGGGTGAACTGTTTAGGATTGTCTTTATGAAAAGATTCGTGTATAAATCCTGTCTCGGCATCAGTGTCTCGGAGCATGCGAAGACAATATTTTATTTCATTATCGTTTTTCGAGGTCATAGCACGCATTATAATACTCATTTGCCAAATCATATCGTAACCTATGTGAGGACCGCCAATTCCCTCTCCGGCATTGCCTTTAAAGAAATAGGGATTGTCATTGCTCAAGACAAAATTGCGTGTGTTGCGGTATATCTCGTTATAGTCGTTCTCGCTTCCCAAATATGGGATAGCCAATAGGCTCGGAACGTTGGCATCATCCATCAGATAGTGATTACCAAATCCGTCCACTTCGTAAGCATATATTTGTCCGTGATTGGCATGTGTGGTGATGCAATATTTTTTTATGGCAGCATCTACTTCATCGGCAAGAAGTTTGCACTCATTTGCAAAATACAGGTCGCGTGTAACCTTTTCCGAAATTTCCGCCAACTGGCGCAACGATGTTACAGCAAATATATTTGACGGGACTAAAAATCCGAATGTTGTGGCATCGTCAGAAGGGCGGAATGATGAAACAATAAGTCCTACCGGATTTACCGGATTTCCGTATCCAACGTTGTTTAGAGTGTCCAATTGGCGGTCGGTAACACGTAGAAAACGATAACTGCCTTTTCCGTCTTTTCGTTGCTGGTCTTTAAATGTTTTTACCACCAAAGCCATTGCGTCTCGCCACTTGCTGTCGAAAACCGATGTATCGCCTGTGGTTTTCCAATATCTGTGAGCCAAACGTACGGGATAGCAAAGGGAATCTATTTCCCATTTCCGTTCGTGTAATTCGGGTTTCATTCCTCCGAAATCACTCATCCAACGTCCGTCGGGCATAGGTTTGGGATTGAAAGCATTGGCATAAGGGTCGATAAGTATGCATTTCGTTTGTCGATTGATAAGTCCGGCAATCATCTGTTTCAGCCTCTCGTCATCATTCACCAATGGCAAGTAAGCCCAAACTTGTGCCGATGAGTCGCGAAGCCACATTGCATCTATATCTCCGGTTATGATAAAGGTGTCAGGCTTGCCATTTTTTACAACGAAATTCACGGTTGTATCCAATGTATTTGGGAAACAATTTTCGAACATCCATGCAAGTTTTGCATCTTTTATTTTTGGCTTAACACGCTCAATAGTAGCATCAACAGCTTTCGATATAAATTTTCGATTAGCAATCGGTGGTCTGTTCGACACGTATTTTTGCGTTTTAGATGCTATCTTTATGCTGTTTTTAGACCATACCGGACTGATAGCTAAAGCAGAAACTCCGATGGCTGATTGTTTTATAAACTTTCGTCTTGAAATCATGATGTTTTTTTATACGCATTATATAACCTATTGACAATTGGATTTTACCATTGTTTTTATATTTTTGTTAGAGTATCACTCTCAAAAATAAGACTTATTCTTTGAAGTGTAACAGTATCTTGATTAAAGTTCATAAACTCATAAAACTTATGAGTTCTCATTTTTGTTTCAATCTCTGATTTGGTTAAATTTGTTTCGTTGATTATTTTAATCAATGAATTTAAATCATTCTCCGTACTTGTATATTCATCGCTATTATAAGCATTTGTTATACCTTGGTCAATAATCAAATATAACCCAATTAACGTTACTGTTAATAGTGTTAGGGTAGAAATCCCAAAAGCCAGTCGCCACTTATCATTAATCATTTTGTTGTAACAATTAGTCCGTTAATCTTATAGCTAATACACTGATAATCAGCAAAATAAACAATAAGACACTCGTATAAGTCATTGAAAATAAGCATCTCTATAGGTAATTTCAAGGCTTATAAGATAAGATATGATTTTCAAGACTTACGACTTTAATAAATTTCAGTATCGTGCACTTTGGGGATTTGAATTTTGCTAAATAGCTGCACTTGATATAAACAATCACACCGCAATGCGTTTGGAAGCCGATCAAACTTTTTGCAAAGGTAATCAAACTTTGCCGGATTTTTATGCTCAATTACTGATAGAATGAAAAATATAATTGCAGAAAACCTATAAAATGGTTGTTGTTGATGTTTTTTTTTGCAAAAGCCGTCTTTGTCAATCATTTAACACACTAAAGAGGTAAATCGCAACGCATCATTACCGGAAATATTTTTTACCATGTATGGTATAAACCCAAACATACTTAAAAATAAAAAGAATATCAAAGAACTAATATATTATGGCACAAATGCAGCATAAAATTTAACGGAATATTGTAATAACTAAAATTAGATATTTCCTAGTAATTATTTCTTTTTCTACTCAATTCTTTACATTAAGATTATACCTAATTTGCTCTATTCATTGTTCAAATAACTACAAACCATTGTATTATATTGATTGGTCTTATGCGATTAAATTTCTGTGATCGGATTTCTCGAACTGTTCCGCAGCGTATTGACGCGTAATATGTAGGCTTTTCTTTTTATTAGATTTAGAAGGAACATTAAACATAGAATCAATCATTATGGTTTCTACAATTGAGCGAAGTCCACGTGCACCAAGCTTAAACTCAATTGCTTTATCAACAATATATTCGAAAACATCTTTATCCCAAGTCAACTCTATATCGTCCATTGAAAACAGTTTATCATACTGCTTTATGATAGAGTTTTTAGGTTCAGTAAGAATGCGAATAAGAGCGTCTCTGTCAAGTGGTTCTAAATAAGTTAGAATTGGCAGACGACCGATTATTTCGGGAATAAGTCCGAAAGATTTCAAGTCGAGAGGGGTAATGTATTGCATTAAATTGTTACGGTCGATAGTCGCCGTTTTGCCATTTGTTGCATATCCTACAACTCGCGTATTGAGTCTTGATGCAATTTTTTTCTCTATTCCGTCAAATGCACCTCCACATATAAATAAAATGTTTTTCGTATTTACCGCAACCATGCGTTGTTCGGGGTGTTTGCGTCCTCCTTGCGGCGGCACATTCACAACCGAGCCTTCAAGAAGTTTTAGTAAACCTTGCTGAACACCTTCTCCGCTCACATCACGAGTTATAGAAG
Organism: Bacteroidota bacterium; assembly: GCA_041846575.1. Lineage (GTDB taxonomy): Bacteria > Bacteroidota > Bacteroidia > Bacteroidales > Dysgonomonadaceae > JBGZFC01. The sequence goes on along the minus strand of JBGZFC010000105.1, from coordinate 3,223 downwards.
GATTGTCGCTTTTACGAGCAATTTTATCTATTTCGTCGATAAAAACAATTCCTCTTTCGGCAGCCGGTACGTCATAGTCTGCCACTTGCAGCAATCGAGTCAGAATACTTTCTATATCTTCGCCCACATATCCGGCTTCGGTTAATACCGTTGCATCCACAATGGTAAACGGTACGTGCAACATTTTGGCTATAGTTTTTGCCAACAGAGTTTTACCTGTACCCGTAGCGCCCACCATGATGATGTTTGATTTTTCAATCTCAACATCATCGGAGGTTTTGTCTTGCAATATCCTCTTGTAGTGGTTGTAAACCGATACGGAAAGATAGCGTTTGGCACTGTCTTGACCGATTACATATTGATCAAGAAAATCTTTTATTTGAGTCGGTTTCGGTAATGATTTGAAGTTTAATTGTGAAGAATTAGATTTGTTTTTCAAATTTTCATTCACTATTTCGTGAGCTTGGTCGGCACACATATCACAGATATATCCCGATACACCCGCTATTAATAACAAAGTTTCGCTTTCGTTTCTTCCACAAAAACTACAATGATTACCGTTGTTCGATTTTTTTGCCATCTGCCATTTAAGTTTTTCTGCTTTATTGTTTTAATAATCCTATTTTTTCACTAACACATCGTCAACCATACCGTACTCTTTTGCTTCAGTTGCAGTCATCCAAAAGTCGCGGTCGGAGTCACGAGCAACTTCTTCTACCGGTTTGCCCGAATGTTTGGAGATAATGGTGAAAAGTTCTTGTTTTACTTTAGCAATCTCTCTTGCGGTGATCTCTATATCGGATGCTTGTCCCTGAACTCCGCCTAACGGTTGGTGAATCATCACTCGTGAGTGTGTAAGAGCAAAACGTTTTTTCGGTGTTCCTGCGACCAACAAAACTGCAGCCATAGATGCCGCTATTCCGGTGCAAATTGTAGATATATCGCTGGAAATAAACTGCATAGTATCGTAAATGCCGTAACCCGCGTAAACAGAACCGCCCGGAGAGTTGATGTAAATCGAAATATCTTTTCCCGGCTCTGATGAGTCTAAAAACAGAAGTTGTGCCTGTATTACATTGGCAGTATAGTCGTCTATTTGAGTTCCTAAAAATATGATGCGGTCCATCATCAGACGAGAGAATACATCCATTTGAGCAACGTTGAGTTGTCTCTCCTCAATAATGGTAGGTGATATGTATCCGCCTTGACTTCTTAGATTGAGATAACTATCCAATCTGTTTCCGTTCATCCCAAGATGTTTTACGGCATATTTTCTGAATTCGTTGTTCATTTTGTTTATTGATTTGAATTATTATGTCGGTGTCTCATAAGCACCCAACTGTTGCGTTGCTTTTGAAATTCGTCTTCAATCACTTACTTCGAGCACGCTCATTTGCCCTCAATATCAGCGCATTGCCTTTGAATACTTCTGAAACACCTCGCTGTTTTTTTTAGTGTAATCTTTGTTTTGAAACAGCCTCTTAGTTTGATAAAGAGACTTATTATTGTTCTGCTTCGAGTAGCTCTTTTTCTATATCTTTATCGAGCAATTTGTTGAACTCTTCAGTTGTAACTTCTTCGTCGTTTATTTTTACTGTCTCTTTCAGCCAATTTTTAATTTTGTCTTCTATAGCTCGTTCAGATAAGTTGCGTACTGTATTTGCATCGCCAAGCATTCTTTTTACGAAATCTTGTTCCATTTCGGGCGATACACTGTTTATTCCGTATTGAGCAAATTGTGCTCTTGTAACTTCTACAGCCAATTTTTCTATATCTGCTTTCTCTATTTTGATATCGTTCTCTTTTGCTATTTTCTCTTTAGCCAAGTGGAATTTCAAATCTTCTACAATTACAGGATATTCTTTTTCGATAGACTCTTCTGTATTCCTTTCATTTGAAACAAGCAGCCATTTTTTCAAAAATTCGTCAGCAAACTGAACATCTTTCATTTTATTTAATATGAGTTCTCTTGCTGATTGCATAAACAAGCTGTCGGCAGCAGGTTTGAATTGAGCGGAAATAATTTCTCTGATTTTATTTCTGAACTCCTCTTCCGATGACACAACACCTTCTCCCAATACTTTATCAAACAAGGCTTGATTTATCTCTGCCGATTTGTATCTTGTAATCTCTTTAACTTCGAAGGAGAAATCGGAATTTATATCTGCTACTTTATCTTTTGTGGTGTGTAACAGTGAAGCGATTTCGGCTTCAATGTTATCGTATGCTGTTTTCGGATTGAAAACGATAGTTTCGTTTATACCGATTCCGATAAATTTCTCTTTTGTTGCCTCATCTTTCAGGTATGAAGGCATCAAAATGCCGTTTTCGATAACTATGCCATCTTCTTTCGGCTCACTATTTTCAAGTTCGGTAATAACCCCTTTAATAAGGTCAGTCTCTACCGATTTATCTTCAACCTTTTCGTATATACCAAAATTTTGTTTGTAAGCTTCAATCTGTTTATCAAGTATATTGTCTTCTATTTTTACGTTATAGTAAGTAAGTTTGTTTTTCTTGTTAAGAGCCAATTCAAACTCAGGAGCCAATGCGATGTCAAATTTAAACTGAAAGTTCTCATCTTTATCGAAATCAATATCCGGTTGTTCTGTTTCATTCGGCAGTGGTTCGCCCAAGATATTTAAGTTGTTCTCTCGGATATATTTATATAGTTCATAGCTAACCAATTTGTTAATCTCTTCCGCAAGAATAGATTTACCATACAGCTTACGAAGCAATTGTTTTGGCACTTTCCCTTGTCTGAAACCGGGAATATTGGCTTTATTACGATATTGATTAAGCGATTTTTCAACGTTTTGTTCATAATCAGACTTTTCGATATCTATGCTGATGATACCGTTTACATTGTCTTTTTTGTCGAGTGTTACCTTCATTTTAAACTTGTTGTTTTTATATTATTTTTTGTTTTATTGTTATTGAAAATCAAGACGATTTATATCAAAAATATTTTGACGAAATTGGTTGCAAAAATACATTTATTATTGCAGATATGCAAAAAATCGAATGGGTAGATTCAACCGGCAAATGCAATTTTAGAGTTTACAAAGTTAAAAAATAATTTGAATGGTTGTTTGTATTTCAGATTTTTTATCGGTCTGCCGTTTAACTTGTACTGTATCTGCTTTATATTATTTATATTATCTTTTGTTATATAATTATTTTTAGGGATGTATTGTCTGATTAATTTGTTCACATTTTCTAC
>JBGZFC010000104.1:0-18233 GCA_041846575.1 Bacteroidota bacterium | reverse complement strand
GGAACTTGAAGAAAATGATGGAAAGACTCAAAGAGAATTTCTTGAATTTTATTTTCCGATGGGTTTTACAGCGATATAATTATTCTCTCCCATTGTAATTTGAATTTATAAGGGGAGACTATTTACACACTTTTGGGGATAGTATCCTTTTGGGAGCACTACCTTATTTCTAATTAGCGTATTCGATGATACTTTTGTTTAAATTAAACAAGAAAAAGCCCGCGAATCACTTCGCAGGCTTCTCTTTTTTTACACAATCTTTATGAAACAAACTACATTATTGAGTTGATTGCAGAATCGTAATTCGGCTCCTGTGCAATCTCTGGAACCAATTCTGTATATACTATTTTTCCTTCGGGGTTTACAACTACTATTGAACGTGCCAACAGTCCTTTAAGCGGACCGTCGGTCATCATGATGCCGTATTTTTCGGCAAAAGATTGGTCGCGAAATGTTGAAAGCGAGATAACATTTTCTAATCCTTCTGTTGAGCAAAAACGACTTGATGCGAAAGGCAAGTCAGCCGAAATGCAGAGAACTACGCTGTTATCCAAAGTAGATGCTATTTTATTAAATCTTCTAACTGATGCCGCACAAACGCCTGTATCTAAACTAGGAAAAATGTTTAGTACAACGTTTTTTCCTTTGTAATCTGAAAGTTTTACCTCTGATAAATCTCCTTTTACTAATGAGAAATCGGGTGCTTGCGATCCTGTTTGCGGCAAATTGCCACTAATGCTGATAGGGTTGCCTTGTAATGTGATTTTTGTCATGTTCTTTTTAATTTTATTTGTGATTGTTATTAATAATAACTCTTGTTTGCTGTGTCAGTTTTTAAACAATGTGATTGAGTAAAAAGTTCATTTTGTTATTTATTTTTTTCTGATAAAAAAACGAGTTAAAAATCGTGAATAATTACGGCGTTTCTACTTTTCTCTTTTCACTTTCAACTCATCATAAAGATATTTCGCTGTATGGCTTTTTTTGTTTTTCACAATCTCTTCCGGTGTGCCTGTTGCCAAAATATAACCGCCTCTGCTGCCGCCTTCGGGACCTAAATCAATAATATGGTCGGCGCATTTGATTATATCTAAATTGTGTTCGATAACAACAACCGTGTTCCCTTTGTCAACCAACTTATTCAATACTTTCAGTAAAACGCGTATATCTTCAAAGTGTAGTCCGGTAGTGGGTTCGTCAAGAATATATAGTGTGTTTCCTGTATCTATTCGTGCAAGTTCGGTGCTGAGTTTTACCCGTTGACTTTCGCCACCCGAAAGCGTTGTGGACGATTGTCCCAGCTTGATATATCCCAAGCCTACCTCTTGCAAGACTTTTATTTTGTGCAGTATGTTCGGTACATTTTCAAAGAATTCAACAGCCATGTTTATAGTCATATCCAAAACGTCGGCAATCGATTTTCCTTTAAATCGCACTTCCAAAGTTTCTCTGTTGTAGCGTTTCCCGTTACACGCTTCGCAAGGAACCATTACATTTGGCAGGAAATTCATTTCGATGGATTTATATCCGTTTCCGCTACACGCTTCGCAACGTCCGCCTTTCACGTTAAATGAAAATCTGCCGGGTTTGTATCCCCTTATCTTTGCTTCGGGCATACCGGCAAAGAGTGTGCGAATATCGGAAAAAACACCCGAATAGGTTGCCGGATTTGAGCGAGGAGTTCTGCCTATAGGCGATTGGTCAACACTTACTACTTTGTCCAAATTCTCAATCCCGAAAACTTCTTTGTACGGTAGCGGGTTTTTCAGTGAACGGTAAAACTTTTGGCTCAGAATAGGTTGCAATGTTTCGTTGATAAGCGTCGATTTTCCGCTTCCCGATACACCCGTAACACAAATGAAAGTGCCGAGAGGGAAGTGTGCGGTAACGCTTTTCAGATTGTTGCCTGTTGCTTCTGCAATGGTTAGTTTTTTACCGTTTCCTTCACGACGTTTTTCGGGAATCTCTATTTTAATTTTTCCGTTTAAATAGTTTGAAGTCAATGTCTCTTTTTCAAGCATCTTTTCGGGAGTGCCTTCAAATACCACTTCGCCACCTCTTCTTCCGGCAAACGGTCCCATATCTATAACGTAATCGGAAGCAAGCATCATATCTTTATCGTGCTCAACTACGATTACCGAGTTGCCCGAATCACGCAGTTTTTTAAGAGAATCTATCAGTCGATGATTGTCTCGCTGGTGCAACCCGATACTTGGCTCGTCCAATATATAAAGAACATTTACAAGTTGCGACCCTATCTGCGTGGCTAATCTGATGCGTTGGCTCTCTCCACCCGAAAGCGATGCGGAAGCACGTGAAAGCGAAAGATAATCCAATCCAACATCGAGTAGAAATTGAAGACGCGATAATATCTCTTTTTTTATCTCAGTTGCGATAAGTTGCTGTTTTGTAGAGATATTCGAGTCAAAATTCTTCATCCAGTCATACAGGCTGCGTATATCCATTGTTGATAAATCGGCAATATTTTTATTGTCAATTTTGAAATGAAGAGCCTCTTTGTTTAGTCGTTGTCCGTTACATTCCGGACAGACGCTTGTAGTTATAAATTGTTCAACCCACTTTTGAGCCGTTGCCGATGCCTCTTCATCTTGCTGCATCTCAATATATTTTGCCACACCTTCGTACGAAACCAAGTAGTTGGAGTTGCCAAGCGATTGGTTTTTAATTTTTAATCGCTCGTTGGTGCCATACAAAATCTCATCAATGGCATCTTGCGGTAAATCTTTAATCGGTGTTTTTAGGTTGGTATCATATTTTTCGCAAATAGCCGCTATCTGCCAAAAAAGGAGGCTGCTTTTCTCTTTTCCAAGCGGAACTATACCTCCTTCGGCTATGCTCAGTTCCGGTTTAGGAATGATTTTATCAATATCGATATTATCTACAACTCCTATTCCTTTACATTTTGGGCAAGCTCCTTGAGGTGAGTTGAAAGAGAAATTGTGTGGTGCGGGTTCGCTGTATGATAGTCCTGTTGAGGGACACATTAAAGTTTTGCTGTAATGGCGTAACTCATTTGTGTCTGCATTTAAAATCAAAATAAGTCCGGAGCCTTGTTTCATGGCTGTGTTGACACTCGATTTTAGTTTGTCTTCAAATTTATTCGATACAATCAGTTTGTCAATCAAGATTTCTATATCGTGATTTTTGTATCTGTCAACACGCATACCCGGAAGTATCTCTCTAATCTCTCCGTCAACTCGTACGTGCAGATACCCTTTCTTGCGTATTTGCTCGAATAGCTCTTTGTAGTGTCCTTTCCTGTTGCGTACAACGGGAGCCAAAATGTATATTTTTTTTCCTATATATGACGAGAGGATAAGCTCTAAGATTTGTTCTTCGGTATATTTTACCATTTTCTCGCCGGTTATGTAAGAATATGCTTCTCCGGCACGAGCAAAAAGTAATCTGAGAAAGTCGTAAATTTCAGTTGTTGTGCCAACCGTGGAGCGAGGGTTTTTGTTTGTAGTTTTTTGTTCGATAGAAATCACGGGGCTCAATCCTGTTATTTTATCGACATCAGGTCGCTCCATTTTACCTAAAAAACCTCTCGCGTATGACGAAAAAGTCTCGATATAACGTCTTTGTCCTTCTGCAAAGATAGTGTCGAAGGCAAGCGATGACTTTCCGCTACCGCTCAATCCGGTAAGTACGGTGAGTGAGTTTCGCGGAATGGTTACATCTATGTTCTTCAAATTGTGAACACGAGCGCCTTCTACTTCTATCAATTCGGTTTTGGAAGACATAAGTTATACTGATTGTTTTCTCTCTGTTTTTTATTTAGTTTATGTTTTTTCGGTAGCAATAGATGTTTTAATTTATCCGGATTAAAATAAATAAATGGTAATTAGTTCGGTTTTGTTACCGACTATTACCTCGTTTTTTTGTTTTGTAACAAGAATTATTGTACGGTTTTCTATTCCCAATTTATAATTCTATTATTCTTTTTCCAATGGTGGAATTATCTCTTCATCTATTCTGAAATCAATAGGTTGCAGGCATTTGACGCTTACTTTTTCACCGTTGTTCTCCCCGGGAATCCATTTCGGCATAAGGCTCAACACTCTTACAGCTTCTGCATCGAGTAGTGGGTGTATTCCTTGTACAATTTCAATATTCGACACTCTACCGTCAATTCCAACAATGAATGAGCAAAGTATGCGCCCCTCTATGCCTTGTTGTTTTGCTTCGATAGGATATCTCATTTGGTTGCCGATAAATTCAGCCAATCCACGTTCTCCATTAAAAAATTGAGGCATTTTGTTGACTATGGTAAAAACCTCAGCGTCAGTTCTTTCGGTGGCTGTTTCAGCCATTTTTTCAAAATTTTCAGTTGGTTGATATCTGTTTGCCTGTTGCGCAGCATAAGGATTTTCGGATTTTACAGCTGGCGATGGAGTTGCAGCTACTGCTCTGTTATTATTTGAAGTTTTTGCTCTTTTATTTAGACGAAAATACATCGGAACGTAAGTTTTCGAGCGAACAACCTCGTTTTTGTATTTTGCGGGACGCCATGGCGGCATCATTTGCAATATTCTTAAAGCTTCTTCATTCAAAAGCGAATCGGCACGGTGCATAAGTTCGAAATTACTCAATGTTCCGTCTTTTTCAACTATAAATGTATATACAACCAATCCTTGTGCATTGCGACTTGCAGCATCGGAAGGGTAACGTAGATTGCTCGAAATAAATTTATTCATCTGTTGTGTTCCACCCGTGAATATAGGTGGAATATCGGGATCTTCTATCACTTTTTCGCCTGCAGCTGGCGGATTCTTTTTCTGTGTTATATAGAAATCGTTTGCTAATATTTGTGTTGTGAAAAGCTGTGTTGCGATAAAGATAATTATCAAAGAAGATATTCTTAATTTATTGATATTCATTTCTTTTATGTTGTGATATATTTTGTTTTTTATGTGATTTTTATATTAAAACTATCGAATTGACATGTAGTAATTTAGATATACTGCAAACTCAAATTTTTCTAAAAAAAAGAAAACAGTCAATATTTTTTTAATAATTCCTGCAAAGATAATAGAGTCTGAAAAATAAAACAAATGCATTTGAATATTATCTCTCTATTTAAGTCAATTTATAATATTACAATTGCAATGTTTTAATATATTATGAAAAAAATATTGCTAAAAAAACATTACCTTTGCGCCCGAAAAAATATGATATATGCAAAACATAAGAAATATTGCTATTATAGCTCACGTTGACCACGGCAAAACCACATTGGTTGACAAGATGCTTATTGCCGGAAATCTGTTCAACAGCCATCAACAAGCAGAAAATCTGATACTGGATAATAATGATTTGGAAAGAGAACGAGGGATAACCATTCTTTCTAAGAATGTATCAATCAGATACGGAGATTTAAAGATAAATATTATCGACACACCGGGACATGCCGATTTCGGCGGAGAAGTTGAGCGTGTGTTGAATATGGCAGACGGTTGTCTTTTGGTTGTAGACGCTTTTGAAGGACCTATGCCTCAAACCCGTTTTGTGCTTCAAAAAGCTCTCGAAATAGGATTGAAGCCTATCTTGGTAATTAACAAGGTGGATAAACCAAATTGTCGCCCTGAGGAGGTACAAGAGGCTGTATTCGATTTGATGTTTAATTTAGATGCAACCGAAGACCAATTGAATTTTCCGACAATATACGGTTCGGCAAAACATAATTGGATGTCCGCCGATTGGAAAACTCCCTCGGATAATATTATACCTCTGCTTGAAGCAATAAAAAATTATATTCCTGCGCCTAAGTCATTGGAAGGAACACCTCAAATGTTGATCACATCGCTCGATTATTCAAACTATGTTGGTCGAATAGCGATAGGTCGTGTTCATCGAGGTATTATTCAAAGCGGGAAAGATTACGCATTATGCAAACGTACAGGTGAAATCAAAAAAGTACGTATAAAAGAGTTAAACATTTTTGAAGGCTTGGGTCGTGCAAAGGTAACCGAAGTTGTTTCGGGCGATATTTGTGCGCTTATCGGTATTGATGGTTTTGAAATCGGAGATACAATTACCGATTGGGAAAAACCCGAGCCATTAGACCCAATTGCAATAGATGAACCTACAATGTCGATGCTTTTCACGATAAACAATTCGCCATTCTTTGGAAAAGAGGGTAAATATGTAACTTCAAGACATATATATGAGCGATTGATGCGTGAGTTGGATAAAAATCTGGCGTTAAGAGTGGAAGAGACCGAGAATTCGGATTCGTGGGTAGTTTATGGACGTGGAGTACTACATCTTTCCGTTCTTATTGAAACTATGCGTCGTGAAGGATATGAATTGCAAGTTGGTCAACCTCAGGTAATTATAAAAGAGATTGCAGGCGAAAAAAATGAGCCGATTGAACAACTGACTATAAATTTGCCCGAAGATTATGTTAGCAAGGTTATAGATGTTGTCACCAGGAGAAAGGGCGAAATGCAGCGTATGGAGCGAAAAAATGACCGTATGCACGTTGAGTTTTTAATTCCCTCTCGCGGAATAATCGGATTGAATAATATCGTGCTGACTCTTTCTGCCGGTGAGGCAATAATGGCACATCGCTTTTTGGAGTTTCAGCCTTGGAAAGGAACAATCGATAAACGACAAAACGGTTCTATTATAGCCGGCGAATCGGGAAATGCTTATGCCTACGCTTTGGATAAGCTGCAAGATAGAGGTCGCTTCTTTATTGAGCCTCAGACCGATGTGTACGAAGGTCAGGTTGTGGGAGAGAGCAATAAAGAGGGCGATTTGGTAGTGAATGTTACTAAGTCTAAGAAGTTGACTAATGTTCGAGCTTCAGGTACAGACGATAAGGCTCAACTTGCGCCACCTGTTATTTTTAGTTTGGAAGAGGCTTTGGAATATATAAAAGAGGATGAGTATGTGGAGATTACGCCAAAGTCTATGCGTATAAGAAAAATATTGCTTGACGAAAATGATAGAAAACGAATGGCTAAAAGGGCGGAAAATGCGTAAATCGGTTGTTGGCTGATTATGAGTTACAACTTCTCAAATACAAATAATTGGTTGTTACAAATAACCAAATTGTACATTGCACATTATAACTTTACATGAAACATTTGTAATCAATTGGTTTTGAATAGATAAAAAAGAAGCAGCAAACTCAAAATTTACTGCTTCTTTCATTAAATATCTAATATTTCAACTAAAAACCTCTAATTGCTTTAACACCGGGCAGAGTTTTGCCTTCAATCATTTCCAAAAGTGCACCACCACCGGTTGATACGTATGAAACCTTATCTACCTGATTAAACTTGTTGATACATGCAACAGAGTCGCCACCGCCTACAAGCGAGAATGCTCCATTTGTAGTAGCATCAACAATGGCATCTGAAACAGCACGAGAACCTCCGGCGAAATTATCGAATTCGAAAACTCCAACAGGTCCGTTCCATAAAATGGTTTTTGAGTTTTTGATAACTTCGGCAAATCTGTCTCTCGTTTCGGGACCGATGTCCATTCCTTCCCAACCGTCGGGTATCTCTTTCACGGGAACATATTTAGTGTTGGCATCGTTACTGAATTTGTCGGCTATTTTAGCATCGGTTGCCAAATACAACTTCACTCCTTTTGCTTTTGCCTCTTCTACTATTTCACGAGCCAAATCAAGTTTATCGTTCTCTACTATAGAGTTACCGATAGCACCTCCGAAAGCTTTCGAAAAAGTGTAAGTCATTCCGCCTGCAAGAATAAGGTTGTCAACTTTATCCAACAAATTTTTGATAATATCAATTTTTGTTGAAACTTTAGATCCTCCCATTATTGCGGTAAACGGACGTTGAGCATTGTTCATTACCTTTTCTACCGCTGTAATTTCGCTTTGAAGAAGATATCCGAACAGTTTGTTGTCTGCATCGAAGTAATCGGCTATAAGTGCTGTGGATGCGTGTGCACGATGTGCAGTGCCAAAAGCATCATTTACATAAACATCGACGTAAAATGCAAGCTTTTCGGTAAAAATTTTCTGTAAACCTTTCATTTCTGCTTTTGCTTTCGAAACTTCATCTTCGGTAGCCGTTTCTGGTAAACGAGGTTTCCCTTCCTCTTCGGCATAAAAACGTAAGTTTTCAAGCAAAAGAACTTGTCCCGGTTTTAAGTTTTTTACTTTTGCTGCTGTCTCATCACCAATGCAGTCATTAGCGAACTCAACATCAACACCTAGCAACTCCGACAAGCGAGGAAGTATATGTATCAACGAGTACTTTTCTTCTACACCCTTTGGACGTCCTAAGTGTGAACCAAGGATTACACTACCTCCATCTTTAAGTATTTTTTTAAGAGTGGGAATAGCGGCACGAATTCGTGTGTCGTCGGTGATGTTAAGTTTTTCATCGAGAGGTACGTTAAAATCAACACGTACAAAAGCCTTTTTGTCGGCAAAATTAAAAGAATCCATTGTTTGCATAGTGCGATATATTATAATTTGTATGTTTTAATGTTAATGTAAGGTTCCGAATAATTTGATATAAATCTGTACGAAACAAAGATATAAAAAAGATATAAAATATGTTGAATATTTTCTTTTTATCTTGCCGAAATCTTTTAGTGGGTGTTAAAAAAAACAGAACAAAATAATTTATTTGTAAAGTTTTGAACAACATCTTATTTAATTTTTATTTCATAGGTAATCGGAATGGCTTTTTTTAGTAGTGCCATCACTCCACAATAGCTGTCGAAAGAGAGTTTGCATGCTCTTTCAATTTTTTCTTTCGGTAAATTATCACCTTCAAATTCGTAAATTACTTTCATTGAAGTGTATGTGATAGGATATTCGGAGGTTAGTTCTGCTTCCGCATTTATAGCGAATTTTTTTACTTCAACTCGCATTTTTTTCAAAACCTCCACAACATCCAAACCTGTGCATCCTGTTGCGGCAGCCAATATCAACTTCTTGGGACGAGGACCCACATCGTTTCCTCCCGCTTCCTTTGCTAAATCAATAGTCAGTATATGTCCGTCTAAATCTGTATCAAAAATATTGTTTTCTCTCCAAACTGTTTTAATAGAATGTGTTGCCATAATTTTTATTGTTATTTATTAGTTGTGATTATTTAAAATTTTTACCTGTCTTACTTAAACAATCGAATCAAGTATTAGTTCGAACAGTGATAAAATACCTCGAATGAAGGCTTTGTAAAGTTGTTTTGTGTGTACTTGTTACGAGTTTCCGGTACCAAATTCGGAAATCAAAAAAATCTTTTATGCAAAAAAAATATGAACTGAAAAAGTTTTGAATATTAGTGAAAAATATAGAATATCGCATGCTAAAAAGTCAAAATTATTATCAAAATGCAAGATGTTAATTTACAAATTGCTATTTTTGTAAAAAACTATAAGATATGATTGATAAAAATGCGAAAGTATTGCTTGTTTATACCGGCGGAACCATAGGAATGGTAGAAAACGGCAATACCGGGACTTTAGAGCCATTTAATTTTAGTCATTTGCAATCGAAAGTACCGGAGATGGGACAATTGAATTTTACGGTTGACTCTTATCTGTTTGATCCGGCAATCGATTCTTCGGATATAACTTCTCATAATTGGCAGGATATTCTGAAAGTAATTGAGACCAATTACGATAAATATGATGGATTTGTAGTTTTGCACGGCACTGATACTATGTCATATACCGCATCGGCACTAAGTCTGATGCTGGAAAATCTTACTAAACCTGTAATCTTTACCGGCTCACAACTGCCTATAGGCAAGTTGCGTACGGATGGAAAAGAGAACTTGATTACAGCTCTCGAAATTGCAGCCGATAAACACGACGATGGCACGGCTGTAGTGCCTGAAGTGTGCGTATATATGCAAAATTTGCTGATGCGAGGAAATCGCACCTCAAAAGTCAGTTCTGAAAACTTCAGTGCATTCAACAGTCCCAATTATCCATATTTGGCAGATGTTGGCATAGATATAAGATATCACAACAAGTTTATTTTACAACCAGATTTTGATAAACCGACATCATTTAATTACAATTTAGACAACAATGTAGCTATACTAAAGCTATTTCCCGGTATTCAACCCGAAATAGTAGAGGCAATGCTTAGTGTTCCCACATTGAAAGGGGTGGTTTTGGAAACCTTTGGTTCGGGCAATGCACCCCAAAGGGAGTGGTTTATAAAACTGTTGCAAGAGGTTGTATCTCGTGGTGTTGTAGTAGTGAATGTTACTCAATGTATTTACGGTAGCGTAGAGATGACCAGATATGAAACCGGAATACAACTGGAAAAAATTGGAATAGTTTCAGGGTATGATTCCACTACCGAGGCTGCTCTGACGAAACTTATGTTTCTACTCGGAAACAATAAACCTTTGCCTGAGGTTAGAAAGTTGATGTCCACGTCTTTGCGAGGAGAAATAACAGAGTAATTTCATGTTTTCGGAAAGTATTTTACTGTATTGTTTCTTAACTGTTTTGTGACAAATTGTAAGTTTGTTACACCATTTTATTTTAATTTATAAAGATTAACTCTTTATTGCTTGTTTTTTTATCTAATTAGAGTAATTTCGCGGGAAAATTATCACAGCACAAGATTTTTCAGATAGTCTTCAATTTTAATCAACATTTTGATGCTTTAATAAAGTATCTACTATTTTGTATTGAGATGACATTACTTGTTGTTTTTGAGTTGTTTTCTTGCAGAATAGTAGTTGAATTTTAAATAATGAAATCAAAAAAACAAAATATAAATATATATTATGGCAAATCAAAAAAAGTACTTAACATGTGACGGCAATCAAGCAGCGGCTCATATCGCGTATATGTTTAGCGAGGTAGCAGCAATTTATCCAATCACACCATCTTCTACAATGGCAGAATATGTGGACGAGTGGGCAGCGGCAGGAAGGAAAAATATTTTCGGACAGCCCGTATTGGTTAAAGAGATGCAATCTGAAGCAGGAGCGGCAGGAGCAGTTCACGGCTCATTGCAGGCAGGAGCGTTAACCACCACATTTACCGCATCTCAAGGCTTGCTATTGATGCTCCCCAACATGTATAAAATAGCAGGCGAACTGTTGCCGGGCGTGTTTCACGTTTCTGCACGTGCATTGGCAGCGCAGGCGTTATCTATTTTCGGAGACCATCAAGATGTGATGGCTGCTCGTCCTACAGGTTTCGCATCGTTCGCTACAGGCTCTGTGCAAGAAGTTATGGACTTGGCTGCAGTGGCACATTTGGCGGCAATTGAGAGCCGTGTACCGTTTATGCACTTTTTCGACGGATTCCGCACATCGCATGAAATTCAGAAAATTGAAGCCTTATCAAACGAAGACCTGGCTCCGCTTATCAATCAGGAAGCATTAAAAGCATTTCGTGACAGAGCATTAAGTCCCGACAATCCGGTAACAAGAGGTACGGCACAAAATGACGACGTTTATTTCCAATCGCGCGAAGCATCAAATCCGTTCTACGAAGCCGTTCCGGGTATTGTAGAGAGATATCTCGAAAAATTGGCAGCGGTTACAGGACGCAAATATGGCTTGTTCGACTATTACGGACATCCCGAAGCCGACCGTGTAATTATAGCAATGGGTTCGGTTACGGAAACCATAAAAGAGGTGGTTGATTATTTGAACAATGTTGACAAGCGTCAGGTGGGCGTTGTTTGTGTACATTTGTATCGCCCGTTTAAAGCAGAGGCGTTGCTTTCGGTTATTCCGAAAACTGCTACACAGATTGCCGTGCTCGACCGTACAAAAGAGCCTGGCTCAGAAGGTCAACCGCTCTATCTCGATGTGAAAAGTGCATTCTACGGAAAAGAAAATGCTCCAAATATTGTTGGCGGTATTTACGGTCTGTCTTCAAAAGATACCACACCGGCACAAATATTAGCCGTTTTCAAAAATCTGAAAATGGAGATGCCTAAAGACGATTTTACTATCGGTATTGAGGATGACGTTACATTCAAGTCGCTTCCTTTAAAAGAAGAAATCCCGATGGATATGTCGGTTTATGAAGCCAAATTTTACGGATTAGGTTCTGACGGAACGGTAGGAGCCAACAAAAACTCGGTTAAGATTATCGGAGATAATACCGAAAAATATGTACAAGCGTATTTCGCCTACGACTCGAAAAAATCAGGCGGATTTACCTGTTCTCATCTTCGTTTCAGCGATAAGCCTATTCGTTCTACTTACTTAAATACGACACCAAACTTTGTGGCAGTTCACGTACCGGCATACCTGAACCTGTACGATGTAACACGAGGATTGAGAAAGGGCGGAACATTCCTGCTTAACTCGTTGTGGTCGAAAGAAGAAGTTGCAAATCATTTGCCGGCTCATGTCAAAAAATATATTGCACAAAACAATATAAAATTTTACATTATCAACGCTACTAAAATAGCATCAGAAATCGGTTTGGGCAATCGTACCAACACCATTTTGCAATCGGCGTTCTTTAAAATTTCTAACATTATTCCTTATGACTTGGCTGTAGAACAGATGAAGATGTTTATCGTAAAATCTTACGGTAAAAAAGGAGAGGAAATTGTGAAGATGAACAATGCGGCTGTTGATCGCGGCGGAGATGTGGAAGAGGTGGAAGTTCCGGCTGAATGGGCTAATCTTGAAACTATCCAAACTGAAACAGATAATGCTCCCGAATTTATCCAAAAAGTAGTTCGTCCAATTAATGCACAACGCGGATATGATCTTCCCGTTTCGGTATTTAAAGGACGTGAAGACGGAACATGGGAACACGGAACAACCAAATACGAAAAACGCGGTGTTGCCGTGAAAGTTCCCGAATGGAATGCCGAAAATTGCATCCAGTGTAACCAATGTGCTTATGTTTGTCCTCACGCTACTATTCGTCCGTTTGTACTTGATGAAAAAGAACAAAAAGGTTTGGGCGATAATGTGGACATTATTAAAGCACAAGGAAAACAGTTTGAAGGAATGGGATTCCGTATTCAGGTTGACGTGCTCGACTGTTTGGGTTGCGGTAATTGTGCACAGGTTTGTCCCGGTAGAAAAGGCGAGAAAGCACTTGAAATGGTACCTATCGGCACTCAATACGAAAATCAGAAAAATTGGGATTACATGGTAGAAAAAGTATCAAGTAAAGCCAAATTGGTTGATGTATCTTTGAATGTGAAAAATTCGCAATTTGCGACACCGTTGTTCGAGTTCTCGGGAGCGTGTTCGGGTTGTGGAGAAACTCCATACATTAAACTTATAACTCAATTATTTGGTGAAAGAATGATGATTGCCAATACCACCGGATGTTCGTCCATCTATGGCGCATCGGCTCCGGCAACACCTTATACCAAAAACGAAGAAGGTAAAGGTCCGGCTTGGGCAAACTCACTCTTTGAAGATAATGCCGAGTTTGGCTACGGTTTCGCCATGGCACAAACAAGCATGCGTAACCGTCTTACGGACTTAATGACAAAAGGTATTCAATCTGCCGATTTCAGCGAAGAGCAAAAAACTTTGTTCCAAGATTGGATTAACGGTAAAGACGATGCCGATAAATCGAAAGAGATTTCGCCTAAAATTGTTGAGTCTCTCAAAAATAATAATAACGAACTTGCAAAAGAGATTCTTTCGCTTGAAAAATACTTGATAAAAAAATCTATTTGGTTATTTGGTGGCGACGGATGGGCTTACGATATAGGTTTCGGCGGATTAGACCACGTTCTTGCATCGGGAGAAGACATTAATGTGTTAGTACTCGATACGGAAGTATATTCCAATACAGGAGGACAATCTTCAAAATCTACTCCTATGGCGGCTGTCGCAAAATTTGCTGCTGCCGGAAAGCGTGTTCGCAAGAAAGATTTGGGAAGAATTGCCGCTACATACGGTTATGTATATGTAGCACAAGTGGCTATGGGCGCAAATCAGGCACAATATCTGAAAGTTCTGAAAGAAGCCGAATCATACAAAGGACCATCTTTGATTATAGCTTACGCACCTTGTATCAGTCACGGATTGAAAAAAGGAATGGGATTCTCTCAAATTGAGCAAAAAGCAGCGGTAGAGTGTGGCTATTGGCATTTGTGGCGTTACAACCCGATGTTGGAAGAAGAGGGCAAAAATCCGTTTATTCTTGACAGTAAAGACCCCGATTGGAGTAAATTTAACGACTTCTTGATGGGCGAGGTTCGCTACACACAACTACTCAAGTCATTTCCGGCAGAGGCGCAAGAGCTGTTTGATATGGCAAAGGAAAATGCACAGTGGCGTTATCATTCCTATTTGCGTATGGCAGAATCTAACGAAAACAAAACCGAATAGTAAAATAGAGAAAATCGGAATATATTCCAGATTTAACGACAAGGTGTTATTCTTAACGTAGTGAAGAATCTAACTATTTGCAATTTTAGATTTCGGATTCACGATTTATACGATTAGCTAATTTTTTATATTAGCATCTACATTTCGCTAAAAGCTACATTTCAGTATGACAACTTGTTAAGATGTTTTACATTTGAAACAGTCTATTCTTCGTTTTATCAAACAGGAATATTTGAAGATTAATAAAATAAAGCCAACTAAATCATAACGATATAGTTGGCTTTATTATTAATGTGTATTTTTTTATTCTTAAATGTAATTATTTTTAAGGTTTAGCATAGTGACGAACGGTTTTAAGTCCGTTCGTCCCATTTATGATATTTATAATTTAAACAACCTCTTTGTCAACGCAACAAACCGCATTTAGCGGTTGGTTACAAAATTACCTCGAAATATTTTCTTCGGTTTTCATTACAATTTGTTGTTTTTCCGAATCGAAATCTATCAATACCGTTTGTCCCTCTTTTATTTCCGTACGCAGTACCATTTCTGCCATTTCGTCCTCCACATATTTTTGTAAAGCACGTTTTAGCGGGCGTGCACCAAATTGTACATCGTATCCTTTTTCAGCGATAAACTCTTTAGCTGCGGGTGTCAATTCTACATTGTAACCCAACTCTTTAATTCGCTTGTACAAACCTTTGAGTTCGAGGTCGATAATTTTGAAAATCGCATTTTTATCCAATTGATCGAACATAACTATATCATCAACTCTATTCAAAAATTCGGGAGCAAAAGCCTTATTCAATGCTTTTTGGATAATTCCGCGTGAAAACTCCTTGTCGGAAACATCGCTTCCGGTGTTAAATCCGACTCCGCGACCAAAATCTTTTAGTTGACGAGTTCCGATATTTGAAGTCATTATCAAAATTGTGTTTTTGAAATCTACTCTTCTGCCCAAACTGTCGGTAACGTGACCTTCGTCCATAATCTGTAACAAGATATTAAATACATCGGGATGTGCTTTCTCAATTTCGTCAAGCAAAACAACGGAGTAGGGGCGACGTCTGACTTTTTCCGTTAACTGACCGCCCTCTTCATAACCAACGTATCCTGGAGGTGCTCCTACTAAACGGGATACGTTGAATTTTTCCATATACTCGCTCATATCTATACGGATAAGATTTTCGTGCGAATCGAACAGAAATTCCGCTAACTTCTTTGCCAGATGAGTTTTACCCACACCTGTAGGACCAAGAAACATAAATGTACCGATAGGTTTATTCGGGTCTTTCAACCCAACCCTATTTCTTTGAATCGCTTTCGCTATTTTCTCAATCGCCTCATCTTGTCCTATCACTAACTCTTTGAGTTCATCCTTCATATTAAGCAGTCGCTGACCTTCTGCCTGAGCAATACGCTGTACAGGCACTCCTGAAATCATGGCAACTACTTCGGCTATTTTATCTTCATCTACTGTTTCGGGTTTCTCTTTTATCTCTTTCTGCCAACGTTCTTCCTCCGCTTCCAATGCAAGAAGCAGTTTTCGTTGTTTATCGCGAAAGCTTGCCGCCAACTCATATTTTTGTGTCTTAACGGCATCGTTTTTTTGCTGTTCGACCAATTTCAACTCCTCTTCCATCTCTTCTATTATTTTCGGAATGGAAACATTAGATATGTGTACTCTTGCTCCCGCTTCGTCAAGAGCATCTATCGCTTTGTCGGGGAATGTACGGTCGGAAATATATCTTTCCGTGAGTTTTACGCACGCTTCAAGAGCTTCCGGAGTATATTTCACATTATGATGCTCTTCGTATCTCTCCTTAATATTTTGCAATATCTCTAATGTTTCATCGGGAGTAGTGGCATCTACAATTACCTTCTGAAATCTCCTCTCCAAAGCTCCGTCTTTCTCGATATTTTTTCGATATTCGTCAAGAGTTGTTGCACCTATACACTGAATCTCACCACGAGCAAGAGCCGGTTTAAGCATATTAGCAGCATCAAGCGAACCTGCAGCGCCGCCCGCTCCGACTATTGTGTGAATTTCGTCAATAAAAAGAATTACATTCGGGTTTTTCGATAATTCATTTAATATAGCCTTTATTCTCTCCTCAAACTGTCCGCGATATTTAGTTCCGGCAACAATTGATGCCATATCTAAAGAGATAACACGTTTGTCAAAAAGTGAACGAGATACCTTTTTTTGTACAATTCGAGAAGCCAACCCATCAACAATGGCAGATTTACCCACACCCGGGTCGCCAATAAGAACCGGATTGTTTTTTTTGCGACGACTCAAAATTTGTGCAATGCGCTCTATCTCCTTCTCGCGTCCTACAATCGGATCGAGTCGGTTTTCTCTTGCGGCACGAGTTATGTCAGTGCCAAAATTGTCTAAAACAGGAGTGTCCGAAACGGGATTTTTTGTTTTTGAACCGCCTTTAGGCTGACCACCGCCCATTTTGTCGCCGGGTAAATCATCCTCGTCGTCATCATCTGTAAAATTTATACCTGAAACAGGAGAATTAAATGTCTCCAGATCGTCATCTATGCGACTATCTGCGATATTTTTTATATACGAAAATGCGCTCGTGTAGTCTAAATTAAATTCGGTAAGAATATCGTGAATCTGCGTCTCTCTTTCCTTGAGCAGAGCCAATAAAATATGTTCCGAATCGGTTATTTTGCTTTTAGTTAATCTTGCTTCCAAGATGCTCATTTTTAATACCTTCGCTGTTTGTTTATTTATTACAAGCTCACTGCTGTTGTCATACTCTTCATTTGACGAGCGAAATTTCTCGTCAATATAATTTTTCATCTTTTTAGTATCTACATTGAAGTCTTGCAATATCTGATTGGCAAGTCCTTCGCCATCTCTAAGTATGGCAAGCATCAGATGCTCAGGACCTATATAATTATTTTGCAGTCTTTGCGCCTCCTCACGGCTGTATGCCATGATGTCACGCACTCTGTTTGAAAAATCGTTTTCCATCTATTTTATCGTTTCGTTATTTTCTTGTTTTATCCGATTACAAATATATTACTTCTTTTGTAATCCTAATATTAACATTTCAAAAACAATGCCAAGAATTTGAAAATTAATATAAGGTTAATGGAAAATTGTGGTTTGGTTGAGAAATTTACTGTAAGGTGGTATAATTAAGGGACTTGCGAGTTTGTTTTTGGATATTTGTTGTCTTGAAGAAATTGAAAAGGTCCTATATAAAATAATAGGAATAAGTAAATACAAAACACTTAGAAACTTAACTAAGATTATTATGGAAAAAGATTTTTCGCAAGAATATATGGCTGAAAAATTAGGAATAACTCAAAAATTTTATTATGATATTTAAAAGATTAACCCGACGTATAAATACCGTAACTTATTATAGTCTTATGTCGCATATTAGATAGCCTTGTGCTTGAAGTACCTTTTCTCTTTTTCGAGAGTGTTTGAGAGCATATCCATGTGTTGTTACACGTTGTTTTGCAGTGTCTCTTTATTTTTAGGGGATTTCTTGGCTGACAGCCCTTGTTTCAAATCACAATTCAGGTATTCATCAGGGTTCATTTAGGGCGAATTAGGATGGCAGAAAAAATAATGCTATTTTCTCCTTATTCATTTCCACCCATTCTTTTACTACTTTACTGTGATGAACTTTAAAATTATCCGGTATGAGATAAATTTTTCTCGTTTACGATTTGATTAATTGTTTTAGAAATTCAATAAATCTATCTGCGTTCACTGCTTCCGAGTAAATCATAAACTGAACCTTACCTTAATTGGTAACGGCTGAAACCATATTGACCGAGAAGCGTTTTGACATGCTTTTCTTTATGAGAGTTTTTCCTTTAGGTGCATAACTTCTGCCATGATTGCATTGGTTTTTTACACCTGTTTCATCACCCCCGGTAAATTTC
>JBGZFC010000103.1:0-28770 GCA_041846575.1 Bacteroidota bacterium | reverse complement strand
GGATTCTGCATAAACAGTTTGATAAATAACAATTCATATATCAACTTAACTTTATTTGACTGTGTCGGTATTTGTTGATACAAAAAAACAATCAAATACGGGAGATTTAGTTATTAAATTATGGGTGCACGATTTTTTTGCCAACAAAGATATTAATTTCAAATCGTTGCATATTGTAAATGTCTATGTGTTGTTTTACTGATAGTTATATGGATGTATTCTATTTTTAGGGGGGTATTAATGATTTATTGACATGAAAAAATGTTATTCAAATTGATTTTTTAGTTGTACTTTTGTAGTAGCAGTTAGTCGGTTTGTCGCTTCAATCTATTTTGGAGAGGAAAGTCCGGGCAACACAGAGCACCATATTTCCTAACGGGAAGCTGTTCGTGAGGGCAGAGTAGCGTAACAGAAAATAACCGCGTTTGGTTTTCTCGTGAGAATACTACGTAAGGGTGAAAAGGTGGAGTAAGAGCCCACCGGATATTGCAGCAATGTGATATGCCGTACGCCTTATGGGTTGCAAGACCATGTATATCGACAATTAAGGGTTGCTCGTCCAATGTCGAGGGGTAGGTCGCTTTAAGAGCGGTGGTGACACCGTTTCTAAGATAAATGACAAACATCTTGCTTGCAAGATACAGAACCCGGCTTATAGACTAACTGCTTTTTTATATTTTTGTGGATTGTGAATGGTGTCTGGAGGTGTATCAAGTACGGATTACTCCAATCAGCATAATCATAAAACTTACAAAATAGCGACTAAATGTCCTATTTTTTTCGCATCTTTGTATTTTAAAGATTATTCGCGAGAAAATAGACACAATTAATTCCCCTTTACAGATAATTCTTTAAAAAAATAGACCCGATTACAGGTAACAATAACATTGATATAAAACCATTATTTTATGAGAAAGCAATTATTATTAGGAGTTGAGGCTTTGGCACAAGGAGCAATAGATGCCGGAATATCCGGTGTTTATGCCTATCCCGGTACGCCATCAACCGAAATTACCGAACACATCCAAAATTCAGATATTGCCAAACAACGCAACATCCATAGAGAGTGGTCAGCAAACGAAAAAACAGCAATGGAGGCTGCATTAGGCATGTCATACGCCGGAAAACGAGCTTTGGTTTGTATGAAGCACGTGGGGCTTAACGTGGCTGCCGACTGTTTTATGAACTCGGCTATAACCGGAGCCAACGGCGGGTTGGTAATTGTTTCTGCCGATGACCCATCTATGCACTCTTCGCAAAACGAACAAGATTCGCGTGTATATGGCAAGTTTGCTCTTATACCTATTATAGAACCATCCAACCAGCAAGAGGCATACGAGATGACAAAGCAAGCTTTTGACCTCTCTGAAAGATTGGGCACACCCGTTTTGTTACGTATAACTACACGCTTGGCTCATTCGAGAGCTGGTGTGGAGATTTCGGACGAGGCAAGAGAAGAAAATGTTATGAAAACACCGGAAGACAAACGTCAATATGTTCTTCTACCGGTAATTGCAAAAAGACGATACAATATTCTGTTGGAAAAACAGAGCCTTTTCGAAAAAGAGGCCGAAAACGCACCTTTTACCGAACTGAAAGAAGGAAAAGACACATCTAAAGGTATTGTTGCTTGCGGAATAGCATACAACTATCTGATGGAAGCCTTCAAAGGTGAAGTGCCTTATCCGGTACTGAAAATAACTCAATACCCTATCCCTCGTAAACAGATGACACAACTTTTCGAAACTTGCAAAGAGATAGTGGTTTTGGAAGAGGGCTATCCGGTAGTTGAAGAACTTTTAAGAGGTTTTACAGGAAACAATATAAGAGGTAGATTGGACGGAACTCTGCCCAGAACAGGCGAGCTAAATCCGGACCATGTTGCCAAAGCATTCGGATTGCCGACATTGGAAGGTGCTCCGGTTCCCGAATTGGTTGTAGGACGACCACCGGCACTTTGCAACGGATGCAGTCACAGAGATGTATATAAAATCCTCAACGAAGTGTTGGAAGATTATCCCGAATCTCGTGTATTCTCCGATATAGGTTGTTACACTTTGGGAGCATTGCCTCCTTACGAGTCTATCAATACTTGCGTGGATATGGGTGCATCTATTACCATGGCAAAAGGAGCTGCCGATGCAGGATTATTCCCGGCAGTAGCGGTAATAGGCGACTCAACATTTACTCACTCGGGCATGACCGGATTGTTGGATGCCGTAAACGAAAAGTCAAATATTACAATTATCATTTCCGATAACGAATCAATTTCTATGACCGGAGGGCAAGAATCCTCGGCATTTGGAAAAATTGAAGAAATCTGCAAAGGTATCGGTGTAGAGCCGGAGCATGTAAAAACATTGTTGCCGGTACCGAAAAATCATGATGAATTGCGTAAAATTATACGTGAAGAGATTGAGTACAACGGTGTGTCTGTTATTGTGCCAAGTCGCATTTGTATTCAGAAAAACCGTAGGGATGTAAAAGCTAAAAGAGTGGCTAAAAAATAAATTTTGATAATATGAAAACAGATATAGTTTTAGCCGGAGTCGGCGGACAAGGAATTTTGACAATAGCAGCGGCATTAGGCTCGGCTGCATTAAATAATAACTTATACCTTAAGCAGGCGGAAACTCATGGTATGAGCCAACGAGGTGGCGACGTGCAATCTTATCTGAGAATATCGGATAAGCCTATTTATTCAGACCTTATTGCACTTGGAAGTGCGGATATTATTCTGTCGGTAGAGCCGATGGAGTCTTTGCGTTATCTTCCTTTTCTAAAAGCAGACGGATATGTGGTAACCAATTCAGAGACTTTTGTGAATATACCAAACTATCCCAACCAAGAAACTCTGATAGCAAAAATAAAGGCTTTGCCTCGTCACGTACTTATCGATGCCGATACTATCGCCAAAGAGGCTACAGATAACGTACGCTCGTCAAACTTCGTAATGTTGGGTGCTGCTTCGCCTTTTATCGAAATTCCTTTCGATTATTTAGAGCGAGGCACAGAGGCAATTTTCGGCAGAAAAGGCAAAGAGATTGTAGATATGAATCTTAAAGCCATGAATGCGGGTCGTGAATATGCTCTGAAATATGCTGCAAAATAAAAATAGTTTTCGGTTCTATCTTAATCGTAAATACAATTTTATTTAGGATTGCATATCTTTTGATAAAATGGTTATTTTAAGTTAGTTCCGCAATAATAAACAGAATAGGACTGTCTCGAAAGTGAAATAGTCCTATTTTGTTTCAATTATACAACCTTTTAGAGATAAAACCGGATATTATAAATTGCCATGCCATTTATGGCGTGGATAATTAGAGTGTATCAAGAGGGATTTAGCCCAAGATTAAATAAATTTTGGCTAAAGCATTATAAGATAAAATCATTAATCTGCGACTTGAAAATTCCCGAACTTCGGGACAAGCTGTGGCAATTAATTTTCATAAAGAAACAGATGGCAAAAAAGAAAAAACAACTTCCAATATTAGAAAATATATTAGTAACCGATGTGGCTGCCGAAGGTAAGGCTATAGCCAAAGTAGATGGTATGCCGATTTTTATACCGTTTGCCGTGCCGGGCGATACGGTCGATGTGCAACTGTTTCGCAAAAAAAGCAATTTTGCCGAAGGTAGAGTTGTGCGATATGTTGAATACTCTACCAATCGTGCAGAAGCATTTTGTTCTCACTTCGGGATTTGTGGCGGTTGTAAATGGCAAATTTTACCTTATTCCGAGCAACTTAAATACAAGCAAAAGCAGGTAGAAGATAATTTAACTCGTATAGGGAAAATAGAATTACCTAAAATCGACCCCATTGTAGGTGCTCCCGAAACTGTTTTTTATAGAAACAAATTAGAGTTTACTTTTTCAAACAAACGTTGGCTTACAGAGGAAGAAATAGGTAGCGAACTCGGATTTGAAAATATGAATGCGCTCGGTTTTCATATTCCCGGCAAATTTGATAAGGTGCTAAATATAGATAAGTGCTGGTTGCAAGTTGATATTTCAAACCAGATACGCGATGCCATCCGTGATTTTTGTTTGGAACACAATTATTCGTTCTTCGATTTACGCAATCAAAACGGATTGATGCGGACACTCATTATCCGCACAACATCCACAGGAGAGTTGATGCTTATTGTTGTCTTTTTTGAAGATAATGTGGAGAAACGTGAAAAACTGCTCGGTTATCTCGAAAACAAATTTCCTCAAATCACATCTCTTTTGTATGTTATCAACGGCAAAGCCAACGATACCATTACCGACCAAGATGTTATTACATGGAGTGGAGCCGATTTTATTTATGAAGAGATGGAAGGTTTGCGATTTAAAATAGGACCAAAATCGTTTTATCAAACCAACAGCCAACAAGCATACAATTTGTATAAAATTGCAAGAGATTTTGCGCAACTTACGGGCAATGAGTTAGTTTACGACCTATATACAGGAACAGGTACTATCGCCAATTTCGTGGCAGGCAACTCCGATAAAGTAATAGGTATAGAGTATGTGCCGGAAGCTATTGAAGATGCGCGTGAAAATTCGGCATTGAACAATATCCAAAACACTCTGTTTTTTGCCGGAGATATGAAAGATATTCTAAACAAAGAGTTTATAGCCACACACGGTCATCCCGATGTGATAATTGCCGACCCGCCTCGTGCCGGAATGCACAATGATGTGATAGAAACAATTATCTATGCAAATGCAGAACGTATAGTTTATGTGAGTTGCAATCCTGCAACGCAAGCACGAGACCTGCAACTGCTGGACGAACACTATCGGGTTATAAAAGTTCAACCGGTAGATATGTTTCCGCATACGCATCATGTGGAAAATGTGGTGTTGCTACATAGAAGATGATTTTTTGTCAGAAGTTGGATGCCCGATGACCGATGCTTTGGGGTGCGATTTTTGATTTACGATTTTTTTAAGCTGTCATTTTTTCAGTTTTGAAATACAAAAGTAACAAAAAGAATTTCATTAACTAACTTTTAATAGCAATATCAATAAATCGACAAAACAGCATCAATTTCTTTAAAAAACTATCATTCTGATAAATTATTTGTATAATACACTTTGACTAAGAGAAAAAGATTGCAAGAAAAAATATTTTCACAAAAATTTTGATTATTCGACAAAACATTATAGATTTGTATATGAATTAAAATTACATGCTTATAAGTAATAAAACAAAACATTGTATTAAATTTTAGCACTTTAAGAAGTGCAATATACATAAAAAGCGTTTGCTTTTATTCTTGCATCTGAAATCTCGACAATTTCTAAACTATCAAGAATGAGTGTAAAACGCTCACGCATAGCGTGGGCTTCACTTATTTATTAGATAGTTGGGCTGTCGAGAGCCTCAGATGCTAATGAAGAAAGTTTTGTCCCACGCTTTTTTTGTATCTGAATAACTCAATAAAAAACAAACAGCTTTGGGGACAAGGGCGAAATAAAAATAAAAATTATGAATTTATTAAAAAATGTAGGACTCGCATTAGTGGCGATTGTGTTTTTTACTGCTTGTGGAGGAGGAAACAAAAAGGATGAAGTTGTAAAGGTAAAGCCTGAAAAAACAGAAATTAAAGGACCTTTAAAAGGATATTTTGAGGTTGTTCAAAAAGACTACATAGTTAAAGAGAACGGTTCTTGGGGACATCTTATCAGTGTTGAACTTAGACGTACAGATAAAGAATTGCCTTTTGACGCATCAAAAGCTACAAGCTTTAGTGTTAGCACAGATGAAAAGCCTATACAAGTAGGCTTTGGTATTGAAATGCTAGATGGAAATGGAGATGTAGTTGAAATAAAAAATGCTAATGCAGGAGGTTTATCAGGAGTATATAGTTCTGATGACATAGAAAGTGCCATACAACTTGGAGCTAATGAAACAGGAATTGTACGCTGGTCTATAAACATTGAAGAAAAACCAGTATCTTTTAGAATAACTTCTGCAGTTGAAGGGAATGCTACGTCTTTTTCTAGTGATGAAAGCGAAGATGGAGAAACTTCAACAACATCAAATAGCAAAAGTAAAGATTGGGATAAGGTATTAAAAGACTATGAAGATTATATTAACAAGTACATTGCTCTGATGAAGAAAGCTAATGCCGGAGACGTTTCTGCAATAACAGAATATGCAAGCATGTTGGAAAAAGCTGAAAAATTACAAACATCACTAAACAATGCAGGAGATAATTTAACAGCTACCCAAGCAGCCAAATTTCTAAAACTGCAACAAAAACTCACGAATGCCGCAATGGAAATCCAATAATTTTTTCTTAGCACTGTTCCGTAAACGATTATTTGGGAAAGTGCTGTTTTCCCTTTAAATATAGAATACAAGAAATCATTAACATATTAACATTATATAAAAATAAGAAGAAAATGACTTTATTCAGCCAAGCCGTATGTGAGAAAATCGGCTCTTATGTATATATTTTAAAAGACCCTCGTGATAACTCTATTTTTTATGTAGGTAAAGGGTCTGGTAATCGCATTTTTAAACATGTAGAGGATGCCTTAGAAAATCCGAAAGAATCAGACAAACTCAATCGAATTAGAGAAATTATACATGAAGGATATACTGTTGAACACTATATTTTGCGACACGGACTCAATTCCGATTTAGCTTTGGAAATAGAAAGTGCTTGTATTGACTTACTCGAACTTGATTCTTTAACAAACTCTGTAAAAGGGCATAATGCTTGGGAAAGAGGATTAAAGTCTACTGATGAAATAATCCAACACTATGATGCCCGGATAATTGTAGTTGAAGAACCTGCGGTTATTATCAACATCAACAACCTCTATCGACGGTTTATGAAACCGGAAGAACTTTATGAGGCAACTCGTTCCTCTTGGAAAGTGGCAAAACATCGCCGGGAAAAAGTAAAATATGCCATTGCCGCATATCGTGGACTTGTACGCGAAGTATATGAAGTTGATGAATGGTATCCAAAAGGTGAACGATGGGAATTCACGGGCAAAATAGCAGATTCATTAATTCGAGACAAGTATTTGAACCAATCTCTTGATAATTATGTAAAGAAAGGCGGTCGGAATCCAATTAGATATACTTATTGAAAATGCTGTAAGAAATACGAAAATTACTACTTATTGCTTATGGATTATCTTTGTTTTCCATATCCGCTCAAACCTTTCAATATCCGCTGAGCTACAAGGCTGTGTTGTTGCCCAGCGGAATCCATAAAACACAGAAAGGCTATGTTTATGACTATGAAGTCGGGATTACAAATCCCTCCGACCAAAAAGTAAAATAGGGCATTGTGGTTTAAATCCACATTGCCCTTAATCTTTATTTTATGCACAATGCGGTTACCAAACCCGCAATGTGCTTTTATCCCTTTCTCCAAGTCACTAATTCTCCAACTCCATACTCAAAACTATTTTATAGCCTCAACTTTATACCCTAATTCCCTTAAACCTTCAATAAGCCCGTCTTCGCCAACTAAGTGTAAGCAACCGACTGCAATAAATGAGGACTTTTCACTCATTATTTGTGGAAGTTTTTTCAACCATTTATCGTTGCGGTTTTTATTCATTGCATCTTTTTCTGCTTTAGTTGACGGACATGGGTCATTTGCGTCCTCTTTCGTATAAATAGCATTTAGTGCATCAAGATTTTGCTCGTGATAAGCCACGTGCATTTCATCCATTTGTTCTTTCAGTATTTCCGGGTGTTGAATGGTGCAAATCAGCATTTCGGCTTGTCTCTCTATAGTTTGCGAATGCAGTAACATTTCAATTTGATCATCCACAGTCTCTAAGGCGATAACTGGGCGATTTCTTTTCTCCGCCTCTTGTTGAAAATAGGTGTCAATGTTTTCTGCTCCTGACAGTTCCGGATAATATTTTTGATATAACGATATTGTAACAATATTATGCAACATTGCCGGTTTCATCATGCCAAATTGAGCTAATCCTACACCTAAGAGTTCAGTTAATGTTTGGTCGAGTAAAGATAAATCCGATTCGTTTAGTAGTGAACTGTAAGTAACGTTTTCAGGCATTTTGGCAGCCATAATAATTTTTATCTGCATTTCGGACATATTGCTCAAATCTATTTCGCCAACAGTCTGTTCCGTTGCATCAAAAGCCTTTTGAAGTCCGCTTATATTATCCAAAAACGATAGTGGAACTAAATGATGAGTTCCAAACAGATAAGACGGTTTTTCCAGACCGTTGCCCGATATTTTCCAAAGAATCGACCTGTTTTCGGTTGCCCAAGTGAGATTACAGTTAAGGATAAAAAGGACTGCAATCAGTGTAAACAGTGTTTTTTTAATATTCATAATTCAATTTATTTTATTTCGATAAAATCTATATCTGTAACCCGGTTATCGGATTTTGTATCGATTTTTGTTTCTTTATCCTTCCCGATTTGCAAAAAATCGAACAGAAGCCAAAAAATAGTGAATGAAGGAATTACATCTGTAGCAGGCAATAACTCTTCAACAAAAGTTATAAAGGATGTGTATTTACCTGTTTTTTCGCCAAACATTTTATAGCTGATTCTTGCAGCAATAGGAGCCCAAATAATATCGGTATATGGTCCTACAACAGGAATCGCCAGACTGACCATACCGATAGCATCTAATGCTAAACATTGAAGAAGTTTTTTATATTTTTTCTTCATCTATCGCCTTTTGTAATGTACGTTTAAGTTGCAAATATACAAAAAAAATTGTCTCAAAAGAGTAAAGATGCAGTTATATGCACTCTACTTTTTGAGACAATTTGATATTATAGAACAGATATTATTCTGTAATTTCCTCTTCTTCTTTTAGATTTGGTTTGAAATATGCCAAATCATCAACTTTTCCTTTGGTGATAATATTGTAATTTTTTATTACCTCAGATTGACCGTAAAGGATATAAACTTCTGCCGAACGACGGAACATTTCGGGTTTTTTATCGGCATCTTGCAACAACAGATGTCCCATAATGATATGTCCGGCACTTTCAACCATGCGACGTGCATGGAAGTCTAAGAATGTATCGTCTTTTGCATCGACTACGGTTTCTACCAATTTTTCATACATCTTTGTCATCTCAGAAAGTGTGACTTTCAACGATTCTAATTCGGGTGCGATGGAAACGGCTTCGTACTCTCTGATACGTTGTAAATAGGTTCCCGTAGTTACGTGACGAATAGCTGCAATAACCTGTAATTGAGTTGTTCCCTCGTAGATATTGGTAATACGCGCATCGCGATACAGACGTTCGCATTTATAATCTTTCATAAATCCTGAACCTCCGTGTATCTGTATGGCATCGTATGTGTTCTGATTTGCATATTCGCTTGTCATTCCTTTACCAAGAGGTGTGAATGCGTCTGCCAAACGAGAATAATACTTCATTTCGTCTCTCTCTTCGGGGGTCAATTTGCGTTCTCTGGCTATGTCTTCCAACGCTTTATAAATATCTACAAAGCGACAGGTCTCGTATAGAATTGTGCGAGAAGCATCGGTTTTAGCACGCATATTGGCAAGCATTTCAAATACGGGAGCAAACTCTATAATAGCTTTGCCAAATTGTTTGCGTTCTTTGGCGTAATTGAGTGCTTCGCGAGTAGCTGCTTCCGATAGTCCTACCGATTGAGCCATAATACCCAGACGTGCACCGTTCATTAGCGACATCACGTATTTTATCAATCCCATGCGACGTGTCCCTACCAATTCGGCTTTGGCATTTCTATATACCAATTCGCAAGTGGGAGCACCTTTGATACCCATTTTGTTTTCTATGCGTCTTACATTTACGCCGCCGTCGCGCTTATCATAAATAAACATCGACAAACCGCGTGCGTCTTTGGTTCCCTCTTCCGAACGGGCAAGTACCAAATGAATATCGGCATCTCCGTTGGTAATAAATCGTTTTACACCATTCAAATACCATTGGTTTTCTTCTTCGTTGAAAGTCGCTTTTAGCATTACCGATTGCAAGTCGGAGCCGGCATCGGGTTCGGTTAAGTCCATCGACATGGTTTCTCCTTGTACTACGCGCGGCAAATATTTGTCTTTTTGTTCTTCGTTGGCAAATTCGTATATGGTTTCGCCACAATCCTGTAGCATCCATATATTTTGGAAACTGGCATCGGCACGGCTTACTATATCGGCAGACATCATGTATGGCACCATCGGGAAATTTAGTCCTCCATATTTTCTGGAAAGTCCCATTCCCATAAGTTCGGCTTTATTTAGTGCGTCCAAATTTTCTTGAGTACCTTTGGCGTATGTTACTCGTCCGTTGGCAACCGTAGGTCCGGTTTTATCAACCTCTTCAGCGTTTGCTTCGATAATTTCGCCACAAATTTCCCCAACTACCTCCAATATTTTGTCGTAGCTGTCCATCGCATCTTCAAAATCTATCGGAGCATAGTCGCAGGTATCTTTATCTGCATAATTGCGCTCTTTCAACTCTACAATTCGCTTCATTAGCGGATGGTCGAGATAGTGCTTGAATTGTGGGGTATCGGTATAAAAGTTTGCCATTTTTTTTATTTTGTCTTAAATTGTTTCTTAATTATTTACTATTCTTTTTAAAATATTTAATCATTTTCGGAATAACACTTTCAACGTCTCCCGTGATAACGTAATCGGCGATAGTGTTGATTGGTGCATTGGCATCGTTATTCACTGAAATAATCAGCGAACTCTCTTGCATACCGGCAATGTGCTGTATCTGCCCGGAGATACCGCAAGCGATATATACTTTGGGGCGAACGGTTACACCTGTTTGTCCTATCTGGCGTTCGTGTTCTGTAAAACCTGCGTCAACAGCAGCTCGCGATGCACCAACTTCGGCTCCCAATACATCTGCCAAGTCGTATAGAAGTTGGAAGTTCTCTTTTGAGCCTACTCCGTATCCGCCGGCTATGATGATAGGCGAGTTTTTTATATTTATTTTAGATTTTTCGATATGTCGGTCTATTATGCTTACTACAAAATCTTCTTCCGGAACGAAATCGCTTACTTTGTGATTTACCACTTCTCCTTTGTAATTGGCATCGAAAATCTCTTTTTTCATTACTCCTTCCCTGACGGTAGCCATTTGCGGGCGACAATCGGGGTTTATAATCCATGCTACGATATTTCCTCCGAAAGCAGGACGAATTTGGTAAAGCAAGTTTTCGTATGTTTTGCCCTCCTTTTTATCTTCGTGGTCGCCGATTTCGAGCGATGTGCAGTCGGCTGTAAGACCGCTGCCAAGAGCCGATGAAACGCGCGGACCTAAATCGCGACCGATAATGGTTGCACCCATAAGACAGATTTGCGGTTTCTCTTGTTTGAAAAGATTTACCAATACAGATGCGTGGGGCAGGGTAGTGTAGGGCGACAGACGCTTGTCTTCAAATTTGTGCAAAACGTCAACGCCGTAAGGGAATACCTGTTTTTCGATAGTTCCCAAATTTCCGCCAGCTGCGATTGCTTCGAGTTTACATCCTAATTCGTTGGCTAATGTACGTCCTTTGGTAAGTAGTTCAAGACTCACTTCTGCAACCGTACCTTCGTCTATTTCTAAATATACAAATATGTTGTTCATAAAATTCTTTTGAATGTTGTAATGATTTGCCAAAAATATGTTTAATGTTTTGCTTCCGACAAATCGGATTTTTTTGATTTACCTTTATCCAATAGTGTGATTGGTTATTAACTCTCTCATCAGTTCGTCAATTTCGTCATCATTGTCGGTAAGACGTTTGCTCTCTTTCGCTTGAAAAACTACGTTCTCGATTTTCTTAACTTTTGTGGGAGAACCCGAAAGTCCGCATTGTTCCACATCAGCATCAATATCGGCAACGCTCCATTCGGTCAGATTTAAATATGGACGACTGCCGTAGATGTCAATATAGTCGATATTTTCTGTTTGACGTTCGGTAACTGTTTTAGCATGTTTGTATTTCAACAACAGTTTTGCATTACGCGGGCGACATTCAGCTGCCGAGCCGTTTACCGTAATCAGTAACGGATAAGGACACTCTACAATCTCAACGC
This sequence comes from Bacteroidota bacterium, assembly GCA_041846575.1. Classification (GTDB taxonomy): domain Bacteria; phylum Bacteroidota; class Bacteroidia; order Bacteroidales; family Dysgonomonadaceae; genus JBGZFC01. The sequence continues at coordinate 16,734 of JBGZFC010000103.1, read as the reverse complement.
CGTTTTCCAAACGGCGTTTGATACGTACTTTACCATTGGCAATATCTTCGATTTCTTCGGCGTATGTTACTTGTGGAATGCCGAGCTTTTCAGCTACTTGAGGACCAACTTGCGCTGTATCGCCGTCAATAGCCTGACGTCCGGAGATAATCATATCAAATTTACCGATTTTTCTTACCGTCATAGCCAGAGCATAGGATGTTGCCAAAGTATCGGAACCTGCAAAAGCACGGTCGGAAAGTAGTACTCCATCATCCGCACCTCTGAAAAGTCCTTCTCTCAAAATATCTGCTGCACGTCCGGGACCCATTGTGAGAAGTGTAATGGTAGTTCCGGGAAAACGCTCTTTGATTTGCAGTGCCTGTTCTAGCGCATTCAAATCTTCGGGATTAAAAATAGCGGGCAGTGCCGCTCTGTTAACGGTTCCGTCGGCTTTCATAGCATCCTTTCCTACGTTTCGGGTGTCAGGAACTTGCTTAGCCAACACAATAATCTTATATGCCATTTTCTTATATTTTTTTGAAAGTATATTAAGCAAAGTACAAATATAAGCAAAAAACGGCAAATGACATTAGATTTTTGGGAAAAATAGGGTTTTGGTTGATTTTGTATGAGTAATCTATGTTGATTTGTTATTCAATCAAATCACTCTGAATATTTTAAATATCCTGAATAATAGTCGAACTCCAACGTTCCGTTTTTGAATAAGTCAGTACCAAGTCTTCCATCGTGATTGATAAATCCGTTGTAGTCCGATTGGGGAAATAAAGAGATTTTATCAAACAAGAAACTTTTGTTTCCAATAGAAAATCGAATGTTTTTATACTCTTTAACTTTTGTTCGTTTTGTGGAATTTATACCAAAACTCCAACTGCTTTTATTCTTAGAAGAACTTGATTTTATTTTTGTAGAAGTTTTTTCAAATAGATGCGTTCTTTTTGCTCCTGTATCAAAATGAAAATAATATTTTACTCCGTTATCATCTTTAAGAGTTACAAAGGGTTGTGTTATTGCATTAAGATTTCTTGAATTGTTGTTTTTTGTATTTGATTTTGAAAAAGCGATGTATTTTTCTTTCCAGCTAATACGCACTTTTAATTTATGTAAAATATCCCATCCTATAATTCCATCAATGTTGTAAATGGTAATGCCTAACAAGTTTAGTGATAGTTTTTCATTATGATGAGAGGTTGGTTTGTAATTAATAAATCTCCTATTTTAAGACTATCGGCATATCCTAACTGACTGTTTATGCCCTTGTTGTTTACATCAGTAATTGACAGTTTAGCTTGCATTGTATTAACATTGCATTTTTTAGCTATTCTTTGAGAAATAGTACTGTGTGTGACTCCGGTATCAATTATAAATTTCTTAACAATACCGTTTATTTTTACTTCAATAATGGGTGTTCTTTCATAGTTGAATGAATAGATAGGGACAATTATTTCTTTATCTAAAATATTAATAGTTTGTTCCGGTAAATTCAAATAGTCGTAACAAATAGCATACTTATTGTTTTGGTATTTTTCTGCTAAACTCACGCAATCAGCATACATATAGTTACGAAAATAATAAGGTAATATAACCGATTGAGAGAAGTTGTAAGTTGTGTCTTCCGTTTGTTCAAAAAAATGTTGAGCTTCCATTGGTTTTCCTTCAAACAATGCTTTAAAACCTTTAACTGCTAATTTTTCGTCGGAAGAACTTGCAAGTTGTTCTGCATTAATAAAATCGGCGTCATTAATAGCTTTGCCGAATTCTTTATAATCAATATTTTGCGTATCCTTTTCTAATTGTTCATTAACTGTTATTTTTGTTGATGAACAGCTTATCATAATAATTGAAATGAAGAAACTGAAAATCTTTTTCATTTTGATACCGTGTTATATTAATATATTCCCAATCATTTTATTGGGATTGTTTTCGTGTTTTGATGTTTTTACCCAACTGTTGCGTTGCTTTTGATATTCGGTCTCAATCACACATTAATCAGTATGCTCATTCGCTTTCAATTTCATCGCCTTGCATTTGAACACTTCTGAAACACCTTGTTGTTCTTTATTTAAATATTTGTTTTGAGACCGCCTCAGCTTTTACCATATTTCTTAATGTTTACTTATGTTTGATGAAATTATTGTTGTTGAGTTCTTCAAATGCCAGATGTAGCTCTTCCCGAGTATTCATTACAATGGGGCCTCCCCAGGCAACTGTTTCGTGCAGAGGTTTGGCTGCTAACAACACGAATCGGGACCCTAATTCGCCAGCTTTTATGTGCAAAAGCTCGTTTCTCAATGGGCTTTTATCAGAAGATTCAAACAAAATGGCACAGCCTTTAGTCTCAAACTCATTCTTATAGCTATCGGGAGCAAGTGTTCCGTCGAGTAAATAGATAAAAAGAGTTTCGTCGTTTGGAGTTTCATCATAGACCCACTCCGCATAAGGTTCTAACATTACATCAAGGTATTTAACTTTCACATATTTTCCGTCGAATGCCCCTTTTGTACCTTTATAACTGTCTGCTACAACACGTATTTCGACACCATCTTCTTTTATTAAAGGTACATTGTCGGCAATAATATCGCCATACGAAGGCTCAGACATTTTATCTTTAGCCGGCATATTTATCCACAATTGACAACCTAACATTCGTGGAGAAGCCTTAGGCATTTCCTGATGAATAATACCCGAACCGGCTGTCATCCATTGACAGCCTAAGTCTTTTATAACGCCGTGATTACCAAGGCTGTCTCCATGCTCCATTTTGCCACTTACTAAATATGTGACTGTTTCAATTCCTCTGTGAGGATGCCATGGGAATCCTTTGGTGTAATCATCGGGATTTGTAGAGTCGAATCCGTCTAACATTAAAAACGGATCGAATGCTTCTATTGTCATGTTTCCCAATACACGAGTTAGCTTTACGCCGGCACCGTCCACAGCGTGTTGACCTCTTACAATTTGAGTTGCTTTTCTTTTTCCCATAATATGAAAGTTTTAATGCTAAACAAACGATAAAATATTTTTGTTCACAATATAAATAATGTTGAAAATCACTCCGGACTTTATTTTTAAGAGGGTTTTACTTAATGACTAACCGCCTTATTTATTGATTATTATATTTATAGTTGTATCTGTTTTTCCCCTTAAAGTATTTTTTGTTATCTGTTTTATATGTATATCCGTATTTGTTCTTATATGCAACTATCTTTAGGTTTCACACAGAGGAATTAACGGTTTGAAGTTCGTTCATCTCGTTGCAGAGACTTGTAGTTGTATTTTTTTCTACAAAAATTCTTTGTTATTAATCTTAAACGTAAACTTCTTCTGCATAATGTAGCTGAAAATAGTGCATACAATTGTAATAATCATTTTTGAAGGGGTGGGATAAATGTGTAACACTTCCACCAACAGTTTCAATCCGAAATAGTTGATAAACAGATTCGCTCCCACTACTGCCATATAGCGTATCAACTGTTCTCGTCCACGCATATCCGATGCGGTAAACGTTACATATTTTTGCATCAGAAAACCGCTCAACAAGGTAATGGGAAATACCAAAAAAAGTGCGGCAATGTGCGGACTTACAGCTGCAAAACCTAAATCAACAATCTCTTTCCGGAAGATAAAGTTATACGAGAAAAAATATAGTACCCAATCGAAAAGTAAGTTGGCGACACCCACCATTGCGTATCGAAAAAACTGCAAACTGATGAGGCGTTGAAACGGCGGGTAAAAAAAATCAATTATATCGCTTATAAACTTTCCGGTAATTATAAAAATTCTTCTCATTGTTTGCTCTTTTAGAATATATGTATCAAAAGAATCTGTTTATTTGGTTGTTGGAATTGTAGTTGGGATGATATTCATTCTCCCTGTTATTTTGAACAAGATATCTGTTTTTTCATTTTTTATTTATATTATTCACTTCGCTAAAGCTACGTTATGAATGACAGGGAGTTATCGTATGAGATTGTATGTGCTGTGTCATTTCGAACGAAGTGATAAATCTATTCTTTTGTTCGATGATTTAATTTGTATGACCGATATTTCTGAGGGCTAATATCACGCGAAAGCAACTTCGCATTCTTTGCGATTATTCTTTGCGTACTTTGTGTGAAATTGTTCAAAAAATCGTAAATCCGAAATCGTAAATAAGAGTTACGGTAGCAATGCCTCCATTTTATTTAAATGTTCTTTTATTTGAACTTTGGCTTTTTTGTCTTTTTCCGATTGATAAGCAGCACGCAAATCCGGCAGATAGTGCAGATAGTGCGTGTCGGCAATATATTGTGCCGCTCTTACACGAACCCTTGCATCGCCATCAAAAAGCAATCCTTGTATCCAACGTTTGGCATCCCACGAATGTTTACTTTGTAACCAATCCAATGCAGCGATTTTTTCGTCAGATGTGCCGTACAGAAATGTTCGGAAATAGCCGCTCTCTTGTTTTAAGTCGTTTACCGACATCAAAATCTCTCTATTGAAAATTGTGGGATTTATCACTTTTTCAGCATATTCCTTAATCGGTTTGTCGAGCGTCCAACGCACCATGCGAGGAATCATCCACATCATACCGGGCGTAGCTTCAGGATGAGCAATGCTACTGAAAACTCGTCCTTTTCCGTATTGGTTGGTTATGAAAAACGGTTTGTTGTTAGTCACATTCTTTGGAGCGTTGCCCTCTTCGTGAACATCGCTTTCCATTAAGGCAAGAGTTTCGTATCGTATGCTTTCGCTTTCGGCGGGGATAAAAACCGGACCTTCGTAATACATCATATAGAGAGTATCACGCTCGGCAACTTCGGGGAAAAGTTTTTTGCCTTCGTCGGTAAGTGTGAATTTTACTATTCCGTGACCACGATTATCGTGCTCAATATCTATGGCTTGTGCACCGTTTAGTCGCAAGCATGCATATTTGGGAGTGTTAGAAAACAGATAAGCACCTGCACAAATTCCCACGGCTCCGCCACCGCGTGCCACGAAATCCTTAATGCGTTGTTGATTTTCGTTTCCCAAATTCAGATATTGGCGACTTCCTCCACCGCCGGGGATGATTATCGCATCGAGCGAATCGAGAACATTGTTGGCAATATCGGCAGTCGTAATGGTGCGAACGTCCATTTCGGCATCCAATTTTATTGCCGCCACCGCTTCCCAAATACAAGTTTGAGCACCACCGTGTCCATCAAAAACAGCTACACGTATTTTATCGGGTTGTTTATCTGCCGCTTTTTCAGTTGTGGGCGATGTGCATTGAATAAATAGTAGCAATGCAGGGAGAATAAGCCAATTGTATGGTTTCATTGTTTCTTTTTTTAAAGCAATAGAGTCAGAAAAAAGTCCGGCAAAGATAAAGGTTTATATTTACAAATGTTGTATTTTTGTTTCACAAACTTGCATAGGTTATCTACTAAATAATGTTTTAAATACAACTATATGAGAAAACAATTACTACTAATAACGTTATTTACAATTTTATGTGTCGAATCATATTCTCAAATTGCTTTTGAAAAAGGTTATTTTATCGATGAATCAAACAAAAGAGTCGATTGTTTAATTAAAAATGTTGATTGGAGGAGCAATCCAACGAATTTTGAATATAAACTTTCCCAAAATGATACAGTTCAAGAGGCTACAGTTCAGGCGGTAAAAGAGTTTGGAATCAATAATTTTTCCAAATATATCAGAGCTAAAATAAATATTGATAGGTCTTCCGACCAAATAGATTATATGAGTTCCGAACGAAATCCCTCTTTTCAGGAGGAGTTGTTATTTCTTAAAGTGCTCATTGAAGGACCGGCATCATTATTTCAATATACCGATGGCAGTTTGACCAGATTTTTCTATAAATTAGATGACTCTGAAATAAGTCAGTTGGTTTATAAAAAATATTTAAGAGATGGCAAAATGTTGGTAAATACCTCGTTTAAACAGGAACTTTCTTTAAAGATGAAGTGTGAAAAAATCACATCAAAAGAGATAGAAAATCTCAGATATTTCAATAGAGATTTGGAAAAACTATTTGTGAAATATAATGAATGTACCGGCTTAGGTTATGTCAATCTTAACCCAAATAAAAATAAAGACCTGTTTAATTTGAACATTCGACCGGGTTTGAATTACAGTAATTTAAGAGTAGAAGATCCCGCATCAGATTTTACGAATACTGACTTTGGATATAAACCCGGATTTAGGATTGGAGTAGAAGCGGAATTTATTCTGCCGTTTAACAATAATATATGGAGTGTGGTGGCTGAGCCTACATATCAATATTATAAATCGGAGGAGTCAAAAAAATCAAGCCTTATTTCAAACGAGTTTATTATCTCAAAAGTTGATTACAAATCAATTGAGTTGCCGATAGGTGTGCGACGCTATTTTCATTTGAACGATAAATCAAAACTATTTGCAAACCTCTCTTATGTTCTTGACTTTCCTATTAATTCATACGTCAAATACATTAGAGAAAGCAATGGCGAAGTGTTTTATAATCTTGATATTAGAGCAAAAAGAAATTTTGCTTTGGGTGTAGGTTATAAGTATAATGATAGATTTAGCTCAGAGATACGATATTACACAAATAGAGAAGTACTAAACGAATATTTATACTTAAATTCTGATTATAGAACAATCTCATTGATAATAGGGTATTCTCTGTTTTAGTAATAAACTGAAATATTGATATTTTAAAACAGGTTGTTACAGTAGTTTGAGATTAACCCAAATAATGTTCTTTGTAGAAATAGCTAAGAAGTATAAGGTTAAATAGAAAAGAAAGGAAAATACGGCGGAAATTATAAGGGGTATATTGGGGAATGTTGTATATTTGTTTTGTAAAATATAAGTTACTCAACTTTCGCAAGTTCTTTATCCTGCTTGCCGTAAGGGTTTTAAATTAATTAATTTTTCAAGTCTTTGATTTTCAGACACCAATTCGAGTATTAACTCCTCGGGGTCAAGGCTTAATATCTCAGCTATCTCGACGACTAACCCGATGATTATCTGCCATATATGCTCACTTACGGTGAGTTGCAACGTGTCCTTTTCTATAGCTCGAAACAACTTGCCGTTGGTTTGATATGCGGAAAAACGACGAGCTGTGGCAAGCAAGTTATATTGCAACATACAAAGCGTTGTAGCGGCAATCTGAGCATCAAAATCTTGCGATTGACACTTGCCTAATTGCAAATACTGCTTGCTTTCTCTAAAATAAACTTCAATTGACCAACGATTAGCATAAATCTTATAGGCCTGTTCAAAACTCAATGCCGTGTTAGTGGTCAATAGAACATTGTAGGTGGCACGTTTTGAAGTTTTATAAAAAAAGAGTTTAACTTCAATACCCTTGTAGGTAACAATTGCCGATGAGTGATAGTAACCCAATAGCTTTGAACGTTTTAGTTTTCCTTTTTTTGCAAGCAGTCTTGCTATCTGTTTTGATGTAAGTTTTTTGCCTTTAAATAGGTATTTAGCGTTTCCGTTTTTCATCATTCCGAGCAAGTGGCATTTAATACGCCTTCTGATTGTGAATTTGATTAACTCGAAACAGGTAAGCCAACTGTCGCAAAGCACGTAATCAAAACGAATACTTTGTGATATTGCGTTAGCAATCATCGATATAGCTGATTCTATTTTGGTAATAAAGTACTCATTAACGCGACTTTGTCCGCGAGAAAACTTGTCTCGTTTTTTAGAAAATCGTTTATTTAGGTCTCTTTTTGTCAATCCGTAGGGTCTCTTTTTGTTTTTACCTTTTTCACCGTGAAGTGAAAAATCGAGCGAGAAAAATGTTTTTCCATCAAAGTACCCTAAAAACAAAGCCTTGAAACCCAATATACCCTGCTGTGTAACGTGTGAAAAAACTTTGCCGATAAGTTCTATACATTTCCCTGTTTTAGGCAAATCAGTATCATCTATAATCAGACAACGTGGTTTGTTGCAAGGTTCATCATAGCTTTTTTCGGTCTTTTTTATCAATTGTTTTGTTATTGAATAGCCAAACCCGCGCCAATTTATATTGCTACTCGACAACAAACGATAGAAGATATCTTTTCCGCACGAAAGGATTTTGTAAAGTCCTGACAAACCATATGACCAAGGGTTTTTTACTTGAAAAAATGGGAAATTCAGCAATAGAATTAGTTTTACTTTACTACTGAACCGTAAATTGCAAGCGGTTGAAAAGCCAAAGTGTTTATCTGAAAATTTCAAAGAACTCAAAATGTCTAAAATGACTAGAATTGCTTTTTCTGATGAAGTAAAAAAGCTTTTTATTTCTGAAACAATTGTTGTATCTTTGTTCTGCAGCATATTAGTTGGTTTTTATTTTTCGACTTAAAGTTACTGAATTTCAGCGACTTTACCAAACAAATATGCTGCTTTTTTATTAATTATCAGCAAGTTATTTTACTTGCGAAAGTTGAATAAGTTATTATATATTTTTGAATAAACAGGGATATGAGAAAATTTTGGGACAATATAACAGCAAATGACGTTAAAAAAGCAATAGAACTTTTTGACAGGACAAATGAAAATTATCCTGAGCCACGTAACACATTTCTAATCTACAATAACAAAAAATATCCAGCAAAACACATTCGGGGACTTGCTTACTTAATTGCCAATAAAAAAGAAATTTCAAAAAGTGAATATAGTGGTGGACAAGAAACAGCGACTTTTTTCAAAAAGTTAGGTTTTACAGTTCAATACAAAAAAGACACACTTAAACCGACAGAGAAGAACAAAACGATTACAAAACAAACTAAGCAAGACGAACCATGCAAACCAATTAGCAAAAGATTAAATGTTGTTAGTCAAAAAAATGCAATCCAAAGATTACTACAAGAACACTTCGGTCATATTGAGACCGAGAAAAAGTTTGACTGGTTAAAAACTCCGGATCAAGAAAAATTACCCAAGGAGTATTCTCAAATCGTGAAAGCATTATTGGAATACCGAAATCAAAACGGTTTTCAAAAATCAAACTACCAACTACCTTGCGACATTGTTTTAGAAGACTATAAATTGATTATAGAGTATGATGAGAATCAACATTTCAGTAAAGCAAGACAAATCGCTTTAGAAAATTACTCATCAACAATTAAGCTGCATTTCTCAAAGGAAGCGTGGATAAATGCTTGCAGAAAAATTAACGCAAAAGACAACAGTCCAATAGACAGAGATGAAAAAAGAGCTTTTTATGATACCGTAAGAGATATAGAGGCATTTAAGCACGGTTATAAACTTGTAAGAATTAAACATGGTGATATAGATTGGGAAGTAGACGGAGCAGAAAAGCAATTAAAACAAATAGTTTCAATTCATGACAATCAAAATGGAATTAACACGAAACATAAAATTGCAAGACTTATTGTTACTGGAAAGCAATATGACAAATACGGAAATCCAAACATTTCTAAAATGGAAAAACTAATTGAAAAATTTCTTGCAACAGAATATCAGAAAAGAACTTACGAGTTTATTCTTACGCCTGGCGGATTTTTGACCTTTGATTTTCCAAAAAGCTTACAACACGACCTTGACATTGTAAAAGCAGAACAACACAGTATAGCTTTACTTCAAAAAGAAGCAAATTCGTATATAGCATTATTTTTTGAAAGCTTAAATCCAATAACCTTAAAAAAACTTAAGGAAACAGCGGATTATTTTACTATTGGTATTGATGGATGGAATACTGTAAACGACCAAGTTATTGAGCTAATAGCTATTTATGATTTAAAGAAGGAAGAAACAATACATTGGACAGGAAAATTTTATCCTACAGAACGTCAAAAAAAATATTTGATAACGATTAATGACCTTGATTCTCATTTTATTCGACTTAATAATCAAAAGGTATTAATCCTTGGCTGTCACGATCTAAATGTTTTCAACCCTCGAGGACAGTCAGTTGCAAATCCCAAAGGATGGAGAAAACAAGTAGCTGATAGGTTTAAGTCTTTATGCAAAAAGTATAATCCTGAAATAATTTTGCAACATCCGCATACGACGGACACTCCTAATATTTGGAACTTGTCATGGCGGACAGTTGAAAAGGAACTGCCAAATATAAAACATTTTGCCAGTGGAATAAATTATTCTAATGGAGATAAGCCTGTTCGCGCAAATATTGATAAAGTTTTGGAAAAAACTAAAAAAGGAGATGTGAGAGATTTCTACTATTTATAGAATAAGCAAAACTTTAAAAAATAGAACCCTGCCAAATTAAATAGGTCGGGTTTATTATTATTTGTATCATCTACCCAACCACACACCCACTAAACACCACACTCAAAACAAATCCCGCCAAAGCTGTAAGTTTCAGATAAGGGTCGAGTTCCTGTTTCGATTTTTTTCTGATTTGTGAAAGAATATATAGTTGAAATATAAAAACTATCACATACAAGTATTTGTACCAAGCGAAAGGTTCAAAAAAGATGCTGTATCCCAAAAAACAAGCGAATACACCGTATGTGAGGAGTGTATGATACACTTTCGCTTTACGTATTCCCAATTTGGCGGCAAATGTAATTTTTCCCGATGCACGGTCATTATCTATATCGCGCATATTGTTCACGTTGAGAATCATGGTGCTGATAAGTCCCAATCCTATTGCCGGAAAAACAGGATGCCAATTGAGTTGACTTGTATGCAAAAAGTATGTTCCTAATACCGGGACAGGTCCGAAAAACAGAAAGGCAAACAAATCGCCCCAGCCTTTGTATCCGTAAGCGTGTTTGCCCATTGTGTAGAAAATAGCGGCAAAAATACAAAGAGCACCAACGCCTAACATTATCAAGCTGCCTTTTTGCCAGCCGATGCTTCGCTCGATGCTCATTATTCCGAAAAAAACAACAAAAGCAACGGATATGAGCAGAGCGGTTTTCATCTGTTGTTTATTGATATTTCCACTTTGCAGTGCACGAGTCGGACCCTCTCGTTTGCCTGTGGTATCGGTTCCTTTTTCGTAATCGCCCAAATCGTTGGCGAAGTTTGCCAATATCTGTATGGATACCGCCAACAGAAATGTCCAACAAAACGTTTCCGACGAAAAGATACCGTCATTTATGGCTAATCCGTTACCCAAAATAACAGTAGCGACAGCCAAAAAAAGTGTTCTCGGGCGTGTAGCCGATATCCAACTTTTTATATTCGACATAATTTGTTAGTTCCGAGTTTTGAGTTCTAAGCTTAGTAGCTACTTAGTCAAAATCCGAAATCCGAAATCTAAAATCGTAAATAAATTAATAAGCTCTGGCGAAGATAACCCGTTGTGCCGATGGTTTTCCTGTAACCATACATTTTCCGGGTGTTTTATCGCTATCTAAAGGAATACAACGGATGGTAGCTTTGGTTTCATTTTTGATAAGCTCTTCGGTTTCGGGTGTGCCATCCCAGTGGCAGAGTAAAAATCCGCCTTTTTCTATTTCCTTTTTAAATTCGTCGTAAGAATTTACTTCACGTGTTTGCGATGCACGAAAATCGAGTGCTTTTTTGTAGATATTTTCCTGAATTTCGTCAAGCAGATTTTTGATATACTCTTCGATGCCATCGCATGAAAGTGTCTCCTTGGTCAATGTATCGCGGCGAGCAACTTCTATTGTGTTGTTTTCCAAATCTCTGCCACCCATTGCGAGTCGTACTGGAACGCCTTTCAATTCGTATTCCGAGAATTTCCAGCCCGGTTTCTTATTGTCGGCATTATCATATTTTACGCTGACACCAAGAGCTTTCAAGCGTGAAACAATGCCTGCAACTTTTTCGTCAATCTGCTTTAATTGTTCGTCGTTTTTGTAAATGGGAACGATAACTACTTGATATGGGGCTAACTTCGGCGGAAGAACCAAGCCGTTATCATCGCTGTGTGCCATGATAAGAGCACCAATCAGTCGGGTTGAAACTCCCCACGATGTAGCCCAAACATAATCGCGTTGTCCGTTTTTATCGGCAAATTGCACATCAAACGCTTTGGCGAAGTTTTGTCCCAAAAAGTGCGATGTCCCCGATTGCAATGCTTTACCGTCCTGCATCATTGCCTCAATAGTGTAGGTATCTAAAGCACCGGCAAATCGTTCCGATTCCGATTTAAACCCTTTTATAACCGGCAAAGCCATATATTTTTCGGCAAATTCGGCATAAACGTTAATCATCTTTTCGGTTTCTTCAACAGCTTCCTCTCTGGTAGCATGTGCCGTATGACCTTCTTGCCACAAAAACTCAGCAGTGCGAAGGAAAAGGCGTGTACGCATCTCCCAGCGAACTACATTTGCCCATTGGTTGATAAGCAACGGCAGGTCGCGATACGACTGAATCCAGTTTTTATACGTACTCCAGATAATGGTTTCGGAAGTGGGGCGAACAATCAGTTCTTCTTCTAATTTTGCTTCCGGGTCAACGATTACACCGCTGCCGTCGGGTGCATTCTTCAAGCGATAATGTGTTACCACCGCACACTCTTTGGCAAAACCTTCCACGTGGTCGGCTTCACGACTGAGATACGATTTGGGGATAAACAACGGAAAGTAGGCATTTACGTGTCCTGTTTCCTTAAACATATCGTCTAACTGACGTTGCATTTTTTCCCAAATGGCATAGCCATACGGTTTTATTACCATACAACCGCGAACGGCTGAGTTCTCTGCCAATTCGGCTTTAATAACTAAATCGAGATACCACTGCGAATAATCTACACTGCGTGGTGTGAGTTCTTTCAATTCCTTTGCCATATATTTAAAACTGTCGTTTGAATTTTGTTTATTGATTTAAGGATGCAAAGATACGAAATATTTGGGATTTAATATTTTCGATATGCTAATTTGGTATAATTGTGTGTAAACAATTCGTTTTTCAATGATTTCTTTTTCTGAAATCCCATGGACTTTCGGGATTGTTTTCGCTCCAAAGACCTAATTTCTTTTTTCGAGCATTCGATTCGAGTTGTTTGTAGTTATTGTTTCCGAGCGATGCGTTGGAACGATAATAGTGCCATGCGAGTCCGTTTTTTATCATCTCGGCACCAACATCTACGCCATTATCGATAAACAGTTGCACCAATTGTCTGTTATACTTGTCGGAAGGTTCTATTACTACAATATCAACTTTCTTTTCGAAAATAAGTTCGGACAATAGTTTACGTGCTTCGTTGCTGAAGGGTTGTCTTTTTTCGGGAGCATCGATTCCGTAAATACGATAGCGAATTTTTTCATTATTTTCAGTTAGTCCTACAAAAGAGTCGCCATCGGCAATGCCGATAACTTGCACGGTATAGTGTTGTTTGTCGGTTGTTTTGCGAGAGTTGCTCCATGAGATTGTCTCCGTTAGCAAAAAAGTTGCCAACGCGATTAAAGACAATAATAAAGCGATGATGCGTTTCTTTAGTTTCTTCATAATAAGAATAGCGTATTAGTTTTTCTAAAAATGATAGTTCGAAAAATGTCCTAATCAGTTGCCATAGCTTGTCCCGAAATTCGGGAACTTTTAAGTCGCGGATTAATGATTAAACTACCGTAAGGATTTAGCCGAAATTTAAATAAACTTGGACTAAAGTCGGTTTTTAAGCATGTTAATTGAAAAAAATATCTCGTTTACTTTGGTTTGGGATACAAAAAGACCCATATCGTGAAAATTTTAATCAATTCAATTTGTTACGATATGGGGCTTTGTTATTTAAAAAAATCGAGTATCTCGATAAATTCAGATTATTCGATAACCCTGCATGATTCTGCCTCTATGTAATAAAATGAAAGATAATTTTTTCCCTCTTTTTCCATTCTTTCCGCGATGCGTACACGGAAATCGTTTACTCTATCCATTGCTGAACTGCCTTGGGTAATACCTTCTGCTTTTTGTTCGGTAGCACAACCTTCGCCACCTTCGCCATGCTCAATATTTTCGCCTTCCATAATTTCTCTTTCCATCTCTTGCAAATCTTCTTCGTCGATTCTTTCTTCAACAAATTTGCCTTCGATTCTTACTTTTTTATCTACACTTTCCGGATCGAATTTTCCCAAAGTGCTGTTTGACTCAACTCTGAGTGTTTGGTCTGAGTTTTCACCTTCAATAAAAAGTTTCATGCCGCTTTTTGAACACACATGTGTACAAGTGCCTTCTACGATAACAGTTTGCTCTATGAACGAATCGGGATTAGCGAATAGGTCGTCCACCGATACTGTTTTGTCTTGATTTTTGCCACCACTACATCCAACAAGCAGTGCCGCGAAAAGGATAGCTAATGTTGTAAATAATTTTCTTGTTCTCATTTTTTTAATTGATTATTTAAAATAAAGATTGATGTCAAAGATAGTTTTTTTTGGATAAATTACAAAACACCCGACAAAAATAGTGCTCATTTTTCGCCATGCACTAAATAACTGGCAACCCCATTCCGGTAATTTTTCTATACATCTCGAGGGCATAAACATCGGTCATACCCGAAATATAGTCAATAATCGACTGTAAACGTGTATATGTATCATCCGATTGCGGTTCAAATTGTGTCGGAATCCGTTGTAACAGCAGTTTTGAATAAGTGTGTTCGGGATTTTGTACCGCATCGGTATATTTTTCCAATAAAAAACCGATAATTCTATGTCCGGCAAGCTCTACGTCTAAAACGTCGCGAGAGCGATAAATATTTTCGCCGGCAAAATCGGAGCAAATTTTGTAAGCCTTCTTGCTCCTTTCGTTTATATGCTTAATTAGCGAGCCTTCAAATATGCCGTTAAGTATTGCATCTTCGTTTCTTACAAAAACATCAGAACACTCATTTACCAATAAACCTATTACACTTGCACGAAGGTAAGAAATTTGTTCATTTACGTCACTTACCAACTTTAAGATTTCCTTTTTCTTTTTTTTATCTTCTTCGTCAAAAAAGTCGAGAAGAAGTTGTTTCGCCACTTCCGTAGATATTAAATGCAATTTATGAGCATCTTCAATATCCATAATTTGATAACAAATATCATCGGCAGCCTCTACCAAAAACACCAACGGATAGCGTGCAAACTTTAATGGTTCTCTTGACAGACAAGGAACTTTCAACTCTTTGGCGATTGTTTGATAAGCCTTTTCTTCCGATTCGAAAAAACCGAATTTGTTTTTATTGCCGCAAAGTTCAGACGAAAAAGGATATTTTACTATAGATGCCAAGGTGGAGTAGGTTAGGACAAAACCTCCCTCCCTTCTGCCTTTGAATTGGTGCATCAGCAATCGTATTGCGTTGGCGTTGCCGTCAAACGAAGTGAAGTCTGTCCACCGTCTGTTCTCGTTTTCAATTATATTTTTCAGTTTTTTGCCTTTTCCTTCCGAGAAGAAACTTGAAATAGCCTTCTCGCCTGAATGTCCAAAAGGCGGATTGCCTAAATCGTGTGCCAAACAAGCAGCCGAAACTATTGACGCAATATCTTCGAAATGTGCATCCGATTTTGGATATTTGTGCCGTAATTCGCGACTCACATTTTCGCCCAACGAACGCCCCACACAAGATACTTCTAAGCTGTGAGTAAGGCGATTGTGTACAAATACGCTGCCCGGAAGCGGGAAAACTTGTGTTTTGTTTTGAAGACGACGAAATGGAGACGAAAATATCAATCTGTCAAAATCTCGTTGATATTCGGTTCTTTGGTGTACACTGTCATTTTTGTAGTGTTCCATTCCAAATCGTTTTGCCGATAAAAGTTGCTGCCAATTCATTTCGGAAATTACTTAAAGATATGAAAGTACAAAAATAGAATAATGTTTTTATGTTTTCGACACAATGTGTGCACATTATTAATAATCGGATGAAAATAAGGATGAAAATGGAAGAGAAAAGGGAGAGATAATGCTTCTTTTTTTTAAAAAAAAGTGCGCAGGATGAGACTCGAACTCACACGCCGTAACCGGCACTACCCCCTCAAAGTAGCGTGTATACCAATTTCACCACCTGCGCAATATAATATAAAATAGTTTTTTTAATAAAACGAACTCTCTTATTCGTTTTTGTGCCCGGAACAGGACTCGAACCTGCACATCGTTTCCGACACTAGTCCCTGAAACTAGCGCGTCTACCAATTCCGCCATCCGGGCAGTTTAATAGTATAAATGTGTTTGGCTTAAAACAGTGAATGTCTCAAATCATAACACGTTTGTAAAATATAACCGCGCTTTGTGTTCGGCCTGCAAAAGTACGATTTTTTAGTTTAATTACAAATTTTTCTCTCTGTTTTTCACGATTACAAATTCAATAGTAACCAAAAAACGGAGTAAGCATCTATTCTATTTCTTTTCTAAAACGGTACTTACCCAATTGTCCTTTTCAATGAAGTGAATCTGTTTAAGTTCGTTTTCGTTGCACTTATCAATGATTGCGGGCAAATCTTTTTCGTAAAATCCGCTCATCATCAAGATGCCTTTGTTGTTCAATACTTGTGCATACGTTGCAATATCTTGCAGGAGAATATTTCTGTTGATATTTGCAAGAATTACATCGTAGGTCTCTTTTCCCAACAATTTTGCATCGCCTTGCAGCACCGTGATGCGAGACATGTTGTTCAATGATAAATTTTCTCGTGCGTTGTTATACGCCCACTCGTCGATATCAATTGCCGTTATTCTCTTAGCCCCGCGCATCTCTGAAAGAATAGCTAAAACAGCCGTGCCGCAACCCATATCCAAAACGGTCTTATCTTGCAAGTACAAATCCAAAATATTTCTTATCATAAGCATGGTTGTTTGATGATGTCCGGTGCCGAAAGC
>JBGZFC010000102.1:0-12504 GCA_041846575.1 Bacteroidota bacterium | reverse complement strand
ACGGCAGCCACTGGACGGTGGAAGAAGATGCTTTGGCTTACCTCACCGATGCAGGTCTGGTGGGGCGAAACATTATGACCGAGCAAAACCGTTGGGGTAAAGCCAACGCCAAATCTCACAGCGAACTCAAACACAAGTTGGGCGAAAACATCTGGTGGCTCATCGTATTGGCAGAGCGAAGCGGTATCGACATAGAAGAAGCCATCGAAGCGTTTCTAACCAAAACGGAAAACCTTTTTTGGGAATAATATGAAGAATAAGAGCAAAAACGCTATCATCCGTCAGATGTATCCCAATGAATATCCGATGTTAGAGGATTTTCTGTATGAAGCAATTTTTCTGCCCGAAGGCGTAGCTCCGCCATCTCGTGAGATTATTTCGCTCCCCGAATTGCAACTATACATTGCCGATTTTGGGAAACAACAGGCAGATGTTGCAGTTGTGGCAGAAGTGGATAACAAAATTGTAGGGGCGGCGTGGTCTCGTATCATCAAGGATTATGGACATATTGACGAGCAAACGCCGTCGCTTTCGGTCTCGCTTTATTCGGATTATCGCAATCAGGGAATAGGTACGAAACTTTTTAAAAAATTGCTCGAAATCCTTTCCCAATCAGGTTATAAAAAGGCTTCGCTTTCGGTACAGAAAGCCAATTATGCTAGTGAATGGTATCTGAAAATGGGCTTTAAAGTGGTGAAAGAAAATACGGAAGATTATGTTATGGTGTGCGATTTGTAGGGAAAATCATTTAACTAAAAAGGAAAAAATATGAATACCTATATCGTACTCTTGCGCGGCGTGATGCCCAGCGGAAAAAACAGCATCAAAATGACGTTTTTGCGTGAATTTTTAGAGCAAGCAGATTTCGCCAATGTCAAAACCTATATCCAAAGTGGCAATGTGATTTTGCAAAGTCCGCTCTCGGCTGCGGAAGTTGCCCAAAAAGTGTATTCCGTGATTTTGGAGAAAAACGGTTCCGATTTGCCCGTGATTATCAAAACTCCTGCTGAGATTCAAGCTATACTTGCCGAGAATCCCTTTGGCGAAGAACGCAGTTTTTTCACGCTCACCAATGACCCCTTTGATAAAACGTTTGCCTCAGAGCTTGAACAACACGATTTTGGCGAAGATAAGCTCAAAATCACCGAAAAAGCGATATATTCGTATATCCCCACTAATGCCGCTCGCACTAAGCTGACCAATAATTTTTTGGAGAAAAAACTCAAAATTACCGCCACCACTCGCAATTTTAGAACATTAACCAAACTTTTGGTGATGGGATTGGAGTGGGAAAAATACAATCTTTAAAGAAAAAATAACCACTATGCAAATTAAAGTTCACTTAATTAACGACAAGCAAGTTGCCGAAATCATCTCGGACGATATATTGCTGAAAACCACCCAAGACGGTTTAGATTTGTTGGGCAACTTGTATTACGAAGAGGTTGATGTAATTATGATTCATGAAAAGAATATTGTCCCCGATTTTTTCGATTTAAAAACTAAAATTGCAGGAGATATACTTCAAAAATTCGCCCAATACCGAATGCCGTTAATCATTGTTGGAGATTTTTCTAAGTTTGAGAGCGAAAGTTTAAATGCTTTTATTGTTGAAAGCAACAAAGGTGAACAAATCAATTTTGTAAGTTCTCTCTCGGAAACAACAGGATTATTAAAAAAATAAATATCGCCGCCACCAATCACAATTTCAGAACATTGGCAATTGAAAAAACGCCTGAACAACTTCATCCGAAAAACTAAAGAAAACAAGAAAATCACAGGTTTTGGCGGAGTGGAGAAGTATTATTAAAATTGGTTGTCTGTCGCGAGGCATAACAAGTTGGTATTTATTTTCAATAGATTGTAAAACCACGCTTCCGATACCATTTGGTGTTATACCCGCATTATTCATAAAGAAAACTTTTCATTTTTTTTGCTCCTCTTTTCCTCTGTGGGATGAATGGTTTTACTATTTTCTAATCCGATGATTGTTTTTTTGAATGTTTCTTACTCCGCAAAAACAAAGTAATTAATCATTTTAGGGTGTTTTCGCAGGAATTTTCACGTAAGGACACACTCCTCCCACGGAGGTTTGTTTTTAGTTGCAAACCTCCTGTTACGAAACAATTAACTCGACGAACAAATCCCTGTAAACAAATGCTTTGGAGAGTTTGTATCGGATTCTCTTTTTCGTTTTTCGGATAGTTGCTACCACTTTGAGTAGCAGCACGCGGATGGTTTCTACTTGCCATGATTTGGCTTTTTCGAAACGCGTTTTTGCGATTGCCTGTTTGATTAGAAGAAACAGTTCATATGCTAAACAGCTGATGGTGAGTCGTAAATAGTTTGACAGGAAACCGCTTGTGGATAAACGGTCGCAAAAGCATCCGTTTTTCACTTCCTTGATGCGGTTTTCGCTCGCATCGCCCCGTTTGACATACGTGCCGAAATATATTTCACGTGCGTCACCTCCTTCCATGTTGCTCACGATGTAACGGATGTTCATACCCAATCCCGTACTTTCCACTTTACAATATATTTGCTGCTCTCTGTGCCAAGTTTTAGCGCCGTAGAGAAATCCGAAGAAATGCTGATGTTTTTCTCCTTTACTCAGATAAAGCCGACGAACAGCTTTTTCGACCCGTGATACACGTTTCTTCAGTGTTTCGTTGCTTGCCAAACCGATGACGTATTTTAAGGAGAATTTATCGGCTAACAGATAAAACTCGGGGCAGGAAAAACCGCTGTCGGCGCGGATGGCGATTTCTATCTCGGGGAAAACCTCGCGGATGCGCCTTACAATGCGTCGAAGGATGCCTACATACCAACGATTTGAGTGGCTGTTGCCCGGACGCAGTATCGGCAAAATGATTTGTCCGGTGTCGCCGTCGTGAAAGAACAGTTCATTGTACATGTATTGTCCGTAATAGCCGTTGAACAGTGAAAGTTGCTGTGCTCCATGAGTGGGATCATCCGTGCCGTCTATGTCGATAATAATTTTATCTTTGCCTTTCAAACTCTCCGCATAGCGTTCTATCCATTCGTATCCAATGGAAAAAGCTGCCAGTAGGTTCATCCTGTTCTCAAAACGGCTTAGCGTGGGTTGGGAGGCCATATCGCCGTTTAACACATCTTTAAATAGAGGGTCGTTTTGAAGCCGCCCGACATCGTTACAGTCCCGGTATCATTGCACAAGCATATAAACGCGTTGTTTCAGTAGTTTTTCATTGTCGTGTACCGTCATCATCGGGTTGCGATAATCGGGTATCAAACGGCTGAAACGTTTGATCAGTTTGTGTTTGCGCTCTATTTTTTCCAATAAAACAACGGCGCCGTCTGAACTGATACTTTCTGCTGAAAAATCGACCGTAACGGCTTGGTTTTTTCGGTAAAAGGCTGTATATTTGTCTTGCATAATTTGGGGGCGTTAAAATCTATTGTTTTTCTTTTAACACCTTAAAAATAAGGATTTCCATCAAATTATGCAACTTTTCGGTGAATAATGTGGGCTAAGTAAACTGAAAAATCCGCCGATAATATCGGTTATTGTTGTTTCCGGTTTGGCAAATTCGGACTACCTTGTGGAAGTTGAAGCAATTGCCTATAAATCAGAATAAAATGAGAAAAATAGGATTAACGAAAACTGCTCTTTATTCTTGGTTCTTCTTCTTTTTTCTATAAGAATTTACCCGAACACCACTTTATCCATCAAAACATCAAACTCTTCTGTAGGAACACGTTCTACTAATTGAAAATCGAAGCAAATTCCTATTTTATAGATATTTGTATTTACAAGAAGTCTGTCGTAGAACCCTTTTCCGCGTCCCATGCGTCTTCCGCTCAAATCGAAAGCGACACCTGGAACAAGCACTAAATCAACATCATTTATATCGATATCTTCCGTATTACTTGGCTCAAAAAGAGTAGCGAAAACACCTTCTTCCATATTATCAGTTCCCGTGAATTTTCTTATAAGCAAATCGTCGCCCGACACTACAGGCAGAAAAATATCCTTATCGGCAGATATTTCGATTACAAAATCGTGAGTAGGCACCTCATCCGGCATAGACCAATAACAGAGTAGACGCTTAGCATCCTGGAACTCTTTTATTTGACGTACTTGTTCAAAAATATCTCTCGATTTTTCAAGTTTGGCATCAACAGAATACTCTTTCTTCTTATTTGAAATTAGCTTTCGCAGCTCACTTTTTGTAATCATTTCTTCAGATTTTAGTAATATTTGTACTACAAAATTACATAAAACACAAATATGTTCAAATGATGCAAACAATATTTTAAAATGCAGTATCAAAACAAAAATTTAGCTCACATTTTTAATGTATTGTTTAAAACCTCCATTATCTTTGTAAAGCAGTTAAAAACTCAAAACGGAATGAAGTGTTTAGATTCATCAATAACATATTTTTTATATAGTCAAAATGCGAATTGTGGTATTATCTGATAATAGAGCAACTGAAACAATGTTTGAAGCCGAACATGGCTTATCTGTTTACCTTGAGACTGACAGATATAAATGCCTATTAGATGTCGGGGCATCGGATCTGTTTGCGCGCAACGCCAAGTTGATGAATATCGATTTAAGCGATGTTGACTATCTCTTAATCTCTCATGGGCATGCCGATCATATTGGCGGATTATCGGCATTCTTAGAGATAAATGAAAAAGCCAAAATTGTAGCTTCATCGCGAATATTAAATCGGGAGTACTATTCATTGAGAAACAGTTTGAGAAAAATAAGTATCGATTTTGATTTTGACACTATTAAGGAGCGAATGATTACGGTTGACGAAAAGGCTCGGTTTGAAGACGATATCGCTGTAATTAAGCCTGAAATCGCCAAATATTCTTTGCCAAAAGCCAATAGAACGCTTTTTAAAAACAATGGCGAAGAGTTGATATACGATGACTTCGACCATGAACTGATTATCTCATTCGGGAAAGAGAAACAATTTGTTTTCACAGGTTGCGGACATCGCGGATTGCTAAATATCTTGGAAAGTGTAACGGCTGAACAAGAAGGACAAATAGATTGTGTGATGGGTGGATTCCATCTGTTGGATAGTCAAAACAGTTTTGAGTTTGAGACTAATGATGAGATAGAGATATTAGGGCAAACGCTTAAAAGTAGTTTCCCCGAAACCCTTTTTGTAACAGGGCATTGTACAGGCGATACAACTTTTAATCAGTTGAAAAGCATTTTAGGTGAACAGATTACACAATTTTATGTCGGTTACGAATTAGAATTTTAAAATGATCTATTATTTTTTTGATTACCCTTTAACCACCGCAAGTGGCTACAACTCCACATTTATTTTTACTAAATTTTTCCGGTTTGCAATAACATGAGTGGTGTTTTCGTCAATTTCATCAAGCCAAAACTTGATGGAGTTTCTTTTGTTTCAGTAACCTTAATACATTAAAAAAACACAAGAATTGATGTCTCTTTTCTTACCTTTGAAAAGTAGATTCAAAAAAATATCATTTTTGATGTAATGTTTTTCTACTTGATTCGTCAGTAAAGTAAATGAGCTCAGAAAGATTTAAAGAAGAAATACTACCGTTGCGTCCGCAGCTTTTCAGTTTGTCGCTGAAAATACTTGGGGATGAGCAGGATGCGGAGGATGCTGTGCAGGAGGCGTTACTCAAGTTGTGGCGTGTACGCGACTCTTTGGAATCTTACGACAGTTCGGGGGCTTTTGCTGCGGCGGTAACAAAAAACACCTGCTTGGATAAAATCAGGCTCAGAAAGCAGACTAAAACAATTGACGAATATTTTGCATTAAGCGATAGCGATAATCCTCAGTTGCAACTTGAAAGGCAGGATACAGACAGACTTATACGACTGATTATTCAGACCTTGCCGTCACTTCAGCAGCAGATAATTACGATGAAAGATGTAGATGAGTATGAAACGGATGAGATAGCCGAGATAATGGGAACAACGATTGAGGCTGTAAGAACAAATTTGTCGAGAGCAAGGAAGAAAGTGCGAGAGGAATATTTGAAGATTGTTCGGACTAAATGATTTAAGTTTATAGTTAAAATGAGAATATTAAAACGCAATATTATCTCTTTACAGGAAGTTGAGAAACTGATTGAAAAATATTACGAGGGAGAAACTTCGGTAGCGGAAGAGAATCGGCTTCGTAAATATCTTTCCGGAAAAAATGTTCCTGCAAAGTTTGAGGCTGAGAAGGCAATTTTCGGATATTTTGCAAATGAGAAGAAGAAATCCGTGAATTTAAGACCCGGTGCTTTGAAATGGGTCTCATCAGTTGCAGCGGTGGCAGCAGTTTTTTTTGGCATTTTGTTTATTAACTTGCCCTCAGCAACAAGTTATGCTTATGTGGATGGCAAAAAGATTACCGATAAAAAAGAGATTATAGCTTTGGCACAAACAACCGTTGGTAATTTGGTTTCCGAAATGGATGAAGTAGAAAAAGGATTGGAAAATATACAGTCAGGTCAGGAGATAGATAGCCAATTGGACGTTTTTGCAGGAGAAGATTTTTAATAAGAAAACAAAATAATTATGAATAATATGAGCAAATATTTAATTATTACATTGCTTTTGACAGTTGGGTTTACAGCCAATCTGAATGCACAGAGCGACTTGGAAATCAATAAGGTTTTCGAGCGATACGGCAGGCAAAAAGGTTCGGTAATGGTGGAAATGAGTCGTGAGATGCTGAAAGGATACGACTTTACCTACTATAAAAGCATTGTAACAACCGATGACAAAGAGGTTGCCGATTTTGCACGCCGTTGTTTGGCAGTCGATGAAAAAGGTGCGAAAAAAGTAAAACAGGTAGTTTCAAACGGAGTTGTAAGCTCCATTTACCTTCAACTGCCCAAAAGAAATAAATATTTCCGTCTGGTTTTGTTTAATGAAACTACATCGCCAGAACAAAAAACGACACTGATATATATTGAATCAGAAAAAGACTCGGAGGAGATTTTGAAATTTATTTTGAAAAAGAAATAGAAAATTAAATACAAAAATTATACACAAATACAAAATTGAATTACAATAATATGAAGACGATTAGACAAATAGCAGTTATCGCAGTAGTTTTGCTGACTTCATTTTCGCTCTCTTCGCAAAATGCAGAAGTAAAGGATACTACACTCTTTTTTAATCAAAAAAAGATAGAAATTTCAGACAGTTTGGAACAAGTAAAAGTAACGGTCTACAAGATGGACACAACAGAATATAGACGTGTGTACGAAGGAATCTTTGCTGACGATCAGACGTATGAAACCTATTCGGTAGAGTCACAGATGGATTTTGATTTCCCGTTTATTAAGAGGAATAAAAATTCAAAAATGAGAGGAAATTTTTCAGGATCGAATTTCGGAATTATATATACGCATCAAGGTTTTACAGATTTTAATGATGTAAACGGAATGAAGACAACTTTTTCCCAAGAATTTGCCTTTAATCCTTTTGGTTATACATTACCCATTGTAAATCAGTATTTTGGGCTGACCACAGGGTTAGGAATGACTTGGCGAAATATTAATCTTGGTAATAATACACATCTTGCAAATATTGATGGTATTACGGTTGTAGAATCTGCACCGGAAGGAGTTAATTACTCTTTTTCAAGATTAAGAATATTTGATATTAATTTCCCCGTTTATTTGGAGTATCATCCGCTTGGCAATAATAAGTTTCATATAATGGGAGGCTTGCTTATAGGTGTTAATACTTTTTCATCGCACAAAGTGAAATATAAAGATGAATTTGACAAGAAAATTACCGAGATAAAAGGTAAGGATTATAATGTCAATCCATTCTCTGTAAGTTGTGTTTTGCAGGTTGGCTGGAGATATATAGCGGTTTATGGTAAATATACACCTACAAAACTCTTCAAAAACAGTAAAGGTCCCGATATGCAAACATTTTCAGTTGGGTTGAAGATATAAGATTGATGTTTACACCTTTTTTTAATGAATATAGAGAAAAACGCTTTTAATCCAAAATGCTCTATATTCTTATTGTATGCAAAAATGCGGATTATAACCGCAATGTGCTTTCGGCAAAAATTGAAATATCAGCAAAACAAAAACGACGTTTCAATGCCTAAACCTACCAATTCAAAAGAGTTGCTTACCGTAAAATTTCGCTACAAAGAACCAAATGAAGGCAAAAGCAAAAAAACTGCAAGGGTTGTCTGTTTATTGTCTTGAACCATAGGACAAAGAGGTAGAAAAGAATCGGTAAGTAAAAAATCATTTCGCTGCGAGATATAAAAAAAAGAGCTGTTTCGTTCTGAGGCAGCCCTTTTCTATTTTAGTCGTACAATAAATGTTTGAAAATAGACTAATGCTATTTTTTTTGTCGTTTTTTTTGTCGTAAGAAAAAAAATGTATTACTTTGTTAAGAAGTTTAATAATTATTTTGATAAATGACAATGGACAACATTAATAAGAAAAATCAAATTCAAATAGAGCTTTCAGACGAAATAGCTCAAGGAACTTATTCAAATCTTACGATTATAGCACACTCATCATCAGAGTTTGTTGTTGATTTTGTTAGAATCGTTCCGGGATCACCAAAAGCAAAAGTAAAATCGCGTATAATATTAACTCCCGAACATGCCAAACGTTTGCTGCTTGCATTGCAAGAGAATATCAATAAATTTGAGAATGTAAACGGACAGATTCGTCTTAGCAACGAAAATTCGGGTTTTGTGCCTCCTATTGGTGGAATGGGGCAGGCATAACTACTGTTTTGGGTTGTAAAACAGTTAGTTAGCCATATATAATATATTCATTCAAATTTTTATATAACATTTTAAAACAGCAATTTTAACTTATGGACTTATTAGCACTTTCTGCCGTAGATTGGGCAAGGGCTCAGTTCGCACTTACGGCTGGTTACCATTGGATTTTTGTACCCCTTACACTTGGCTTAGGAGTCATTATGTCGATAATGGAAACCATATATGTGAAAACCGGTTCAGAATCGTGGAAACAAACCGCGAAGTTTTGGCAAAAAATTTTTGGTATCAACTTTGCTATTGGTGTAGCAACCGGAATTATTATGGAGTTTCAATTCGGAACAAATTGGTCGAATTACAGCTGGTTTGTAGGAGATATATTTGGTGCACCACTTGCCGTTGAGGGTATTGTGGCTTTCTTTTTGGAAGCAACTTTTATATCTATTATGTTTTTCGGATGGAATAGGGTTAATAAAAAAATGCACTTGGCTTCTACTTGGCTAACTGCTTTGGGTGCAACGCTTTCGGCATTTTGGATTTTGGTGGCAAATGCTTGGATGCAGTTTCCGGCAGGTATGGAGTTTAACCCCGATACGGTTCGTAATGAAATGGTTGATTTCCGGGCTGTTGCTTTTTCTCCGGTTGCCGTAAACAAGTTTTTTCATGCCGTGATGTCGGGATGGGGAATTGCTGCATCGTTTGTAGTTGGTGTATCGGCTTGGTACCTGTTGAAAAAAAGACATACCGATATTGCCCTTAAAAGTATAAAATTGGGAACTATTTTCGGGTTGCTCTCATTTCTTTTGCTTCTTGCTACAGGACACGGTTCTGCTTACGAAGTAGCACAAAAACAACCTATGAAACTGGCGGCAATGGAGGGCTTTTATGAAGGAGAAACAGGAGCCGGACTTATTGCTGTGGGTATGCTTAACCCTGCTAAAAAGTCATATAACGACAATACGGATCCATTTATCTTTAAAATAGAATTGCCCAAAATGCTCTCACTTTTGGGTTATAATAATCTAAATGCTTTTGTACCCGGGATAAAAGATGTTATTGACGGAGGTTACACCTTACCTGATGGCACAATAGCCCTCCCGTTTCATGAGAGACAAGCTCGCGGTAAGATAGCGATACAGGCACTTGCCGATTATCAGGTGGCAAAACAAGAGGGTAGGGATGCAGATGCAGCTATTCACAAACAGTTGTTGCGTGAAAATTATGCTCACTTCGGATATGGATATTTAGACAGTGCCGAAGATTTGATTCCGAATATACCGCTTACATTTTACAGTTTCCGCATAATGGTTATTATAGGTATGTACTTTATTATGTTTTTCGCGTTGTCGCTCTACTTTATTTACAGAAAACAGATTCACAAAACAGCTTGGTTTCTGTATATAGCATTGTGGAGTATTCCTCTTTCATACATAGCCGGACAAATGGGTTGGCTTGTTGCCGAGTTGGGACGTCAGCCGTGGACTATACAGGATGTGTTGCCTTTGGAAGTTGCAACATCGCACGTTGAGGCGGGTAATATTATCGCTACTTTCGTAATATTTGCACTGATGTTTACCGTTTTACTTATAGCTGAAGTTGCTATTATGGTAAAAGCAATAAATAAAGGTCCTGAAATGATTGATAATACAGAGTTATCTAACTAATTTAAGTCTAATGTTAAAAAAACAAAAATAATATGTTTACATACGAATTTCTACAGAATTATTGGTGGTTTATAATATCGCTTTTGGGCGGGCTGTTGGTATTCCTGCTTTTTGTACAAGGCGGACAATCTATGATTTTCACTCTAAGTAAAACCGAAGAAGAAAAAAGACTTGTTATAAACGCACTTGGACGTAAATGGGAATATACATTTACCACATTAGTAACGTTTGGAGGAGCATTTTTTGCATCGTTTCCGCTATTCTATTCAACCAGTTTCGGCGGAGCATATTGGGTTTGGATGCTTTTGTTGTTCCCCTTTGTATTACAAGCTGTATCTTACGAGTTTCATTCAAAGCCGGGTAACGTATTTGGTGCTAACACATATCGTGCTTTTCTACTTACAAACGGCTTGGTAGCTACTTTTGTGTTGGGAGTAGCAGTTGCCACCTTTTTTACCGGCTCTGAATTTACAATGAATAAAGGCAATATCGCAGGATTAGGTACAACCGGTTTTGTTATAAGTCAATGGCAAAATCCGTTGCACGGATTGGAGGCACTTTTCAATTTCAGAAACTGGTGTCTTGGTTTGGCAGTCCTGTTTTTGGCTCGTACATTGGCGTCGCTCTATTTCGTGAACAGACTCGATCACGATGTGTTGGTAGAACGTGCACGCAAACATACGCTTTATAATGGTGTTCCGTTTGTTGTTTTCTTTCTCGCTTTTCTAATATGGACACTAGTTTCCGATGGCTTTTCCGCAGATCCTGCAACCAAAGTGGTTAGCATGGAGAGCATGAAATATTTGAACAATTTTTTGGCTATGCCTGTAGTATTGGTAATCTTTCTGATTGGAGTTTTACTTGTACTATATGGAGTTTTTACTACTGTTTTAAAAACTAAATTCGATAAAGGTATCTGGTTTGCAGGTGTTGGAACCGTATTAACGGTAACTATGTTGTTATTGGTTGCAGGTTATAACAACACTTCTTTCTATCCCTCTTATGTAGATTTGCAAAGCTCGCTCACAATAAGAAATGCTTCATCAAGCTACTACACTCTTTTTGTAATGTCAATAGTATCGTTGTTGGTACCGTTTGTTTTGGGTTATATTTTTTATGCTTGGCGTGCATTGGAGAAAAAGAAACTCGGGTTGGACGATTTGAATACGGACGGGCACACGTATTGATTTTTTAACATACAAAACAATTAGAGACGTGGCTTGCCACGTCTCTAATATTTTAACCTATAAGTCTTTCAGCTCTGAGAGGTTGTGTTTTTATAAAGCCTCTTGTTTAATTTTAGCTCCATCTAAATCTTCCATTAAATCTTTATGGAACTAAGAACTGGCTTTTCTCTGTTTATCGCAAGTTTGAGCAGAGCGGAAACTTGTGCCGTTGTGCTATTGGCTATTAGCCGTTGGCTTTTTAAACGAAAAACGAAAAGTGAAAAATGAAAAATTTAAAGTTCGAAGTTCAAGGTTTACTTGTTGTCAACTGTAAAACTCGTGAATCTAAAATCGTAACTCGTGATTTCTTTCTGTCTTTACTCTTTTCGGCTTTTTGTCCTTTGTCTAAAAATCTTGGCTCTTCTTTGCCGTTGTTTCGGGCACAAGTTACACTTCGTTAAACTTGCGCCACTGGGGACGTTGTTTTTACCTTTCAAACGAGGGGCACTTACAACATAGGGGCTACACCGAGTAACACACAATCGTTGTTTTTACCTTTCAAACGAGGGGCACTTACAACACGCGAGTGAGATTAGAGGCAGGAAAAACAGTTGTTTTTACCTTTCAAACGAGGGGCACTTACAACCCTTGCTCCCACCGTGTCCATGCTTCTACCGTTGTTTTTACCTTTCAAACGAGGGGCACTTACAACTTGGTGTTGAGTTCGGTTTCGAATTCTTGGTTGTTTTTACCTTTCAAACGAGGGGCACTTACAACATAATAAGAATGATGTATTTGCTACGAATGTTGTTTTTACCTTTCAAACGAGGGGCACTTACAACTTGGTGTTGAGTTCGGTTTCGAATTCTTGGTTGTTTTTACCTTTCAAACGAGGGGCACTTACAACATAATAAGAATGATGTATTT
>JBGZFC010000101.1:0-4954 GCA_041846575.1 Bacteroidota bacterium | reverse complement strand
CGTGGAGTTAAGAAACTTTGTTCCACGACACAACTCTCAGGTTATACCAAAAGAAAAAGCGGGAGAAGTACTCCCTTGGGTTCATATATCAATCAGCAATGCAAAGCGACAATTACTAAATACATTTCATGACATTAAGCCCGAATTTCTACAAAACTATCTGGACGAGTTCTGTTACAAGTTCAACCGCAGATATTTTGGAGAAGCTCTTTTTGGCAGATTATTGGTAGCCTGTGTGAGTTATCAGAATGAATTTAGGTATAAATACGGATAATAATTTAATTTTTTATTTTGTCGTGCTTGGTTATTTAGGAAATATATCTTCATATCAAACCAAAAATCAGAGTAAGATGAAATTTTTCAAAATAGAGCTGTTTGCTTGAAAAATTATCAATGTGTATTTTTGTTATTTGAAGTTACGTTTTTTCAATGATAAATACCAAAGCGGCAAAATTATGCCTTTGAGGATTGTTGATATTGAAATTGCCCACCAAACCCCTGTAACTCCCATTGACGGGGCTAAAATAATGGCAAGAGGTATTCTGATAAGGTTGAAAGTTATGCTTATTATTGCAGGCGGAGTGGTTTTGCCTATTCCGTTGAACATGCCTTGTGTTGTCAGTTCGAGCATCATAAACAATTGCGATACTCCCATAATGGCAAGATATTCTCCACCGGCTTTATAGGCTGCCTCTTCAGGAATGAATATTGAGAAAATATCTTCTCCGAAAAAGAAAAATGCAATAGTTACAAAAAGTCCGATAACTCCCATAATTTGGAGTGTAGATATAAATGCTTTTTGCGCTCTATGCATACGTTGAGCAGCATAGTTTTGTGCTACGAAGCTGCCGAGTGCAGTCGCAAATCCTTGTGATGTATTCCAAGTAACACCTTCAATCTGTCCTCCTGTAGTTTGGCTTGCGACACCCAAATGCCCGCCGTGAATAGAAGCAATGCGAGCTAAGTTCATATTGATAAAGGAGAAGAATACATTCATGGCTGCCACCGGAAGTCCGAGTTTAAGAATGTTTATCGTGTAGCTTCTGCGTAACTTTGTAAAAAGAGGGAATCCGCTTAACGGTCCTCTTTTTCTTTTCAAATGATTGATAAATAAAAGCAGCACTAATATCATAGAAATAAGGGTTGCTAATGCAGCACCGCGTGTTCCCATTGCCGGAATAGGTCCAATTCCAAAAATCAGTAACGGGTCGAGAACAATATTTAATAAAAGTCCGGAAGCATTAAAATAAAACGGTATCTGACTTTTTCCGGCACCTACATAAATTCCCGAGAAATTGAGAGTTAAAAACATGAAAGGCAATCCTAAAGAGACAATAAGCAGATAATCTTTTGCTTCCAATGATATTTCGGGCGATAACTTAAAGAAAGATATAATTGTTTCGGGAAAAATAAAGAATAATATCGTGAAAAATAGCCCGAAAAGTAGTGCAATGGTGGTTGTATGTGATGCATAAATAGATGCTTTATCCAACATTTTTGCACCAATAGATTGTCCTATGGTAATTTCGGCACTAACTTTAGATATTAGTGCAACAGAGTTCATCATCCATATCAACATGCCTATAGTACCAACAGCCGCCGATGATTTGCTTCCCAAACGACCAATCCAAATTAAATCTATCAGATTGTATCCCATTTGAATAAACCCGATAGCCATCAGTGGCATAGCCAAATGGAGCAGTTGTGTAATTATACTGCCCTGAGTCAGGTCTCTTATTTGTGATATGTTTTCTCTTTTTTTACTCATTTTACCGCATTGTGTTTCGGTATTGCATATAACGATAAAGTGCTTTTTTAAGTTTATGATGTTCTGTTTTTTTATTATTGCAATTTTTTAAATCTCGAAACACTATTTGTATTTATTGCTGTCCAATAAACATTTTCATTTTACTTTGAAATGATTTGTTGTAAACGATTTCAGTAATTATTCCGTATAAAGGGCTTGGAAATTTCGCCTATTCAGGCGATACAATGTTTCTTATCTGGCAGCAATAATATTTATTACATTTGTAATGGATTTCTCTTGGTTGATTCAAAAAAAACGCTGTAGAATATCTATCCTACAGCGTTTTAAATATCAATTGATTTTCTCTTGAGCGGAAAACGAGACTCGAACTCGCGACCCCGACCTTGGCAAGGTCGTGCTCTACCAACTGAGCTATTTCCGCAATATTCAACGTTTACCACGCTTGGTTACCAGTTTCGAGAGTGCAAAGATAGACTATTTTTTCTGTTTAAGAAATATTTTTGATGATTTTTTTTAATAAGAGAACAAATCTCCGGATTTTTTTAATGTAACTAATAATCCTATGTTATTTCCGTAAAAAGAGCCAAAATCGGCAGCTATCGACCAACAAATTTCCAAATTGTCAAGTTTTGGATATTTCTTTTTTACATCCAATAATAAAGACAAATCACTGCTCTGTTTTCTCAAATTATAATCTCCGTAATTTTTGCTAAACGAGATAAATCCGCGATAGCCGGCGCCGCCTATTTCTCCTTCCAAACCTACATGGCGAACTCGGACCATATTGTTGTTACTTCTTATTGAGCCGTTTGTATTATAAGCGGGAGAAGTAATAAACGGTGTGCCTATGGTGCGCATGAAATAGTTCCATCCGTTCAGATAGATATAGTTGTTGTAATAATCGTCACATCCGCCATAAACAATCCCGTCTTTGTCGTGATATGGACCCGATTGGTCGGTAGTGTTTAGGTACTCGAAAACAATTTTATTGACATATTTCAACTCGTCGTTTTTTAAAGAAATCCCCCAAAGTCCATCGGCACTGTTCATCGTGTTGTTGAAGATTATTCTCAATGGACCATCTTCGGTTATATTCTGCCAATAGGTATTAATTTCGAAGTTGTTTATATTCAGATTCAAACCCAAACTTTGAGAAAGTATGTGATTGCCGAGTGCATTTATCTCTTCGCCGCCAATTCCTCCGGAGCCACCAATGAAAATAGTGAAAAAGTCTTTCCAGCTATGTCTCATCTGACTATAGGGAGAATTTGCCGGAAATTTGCCGCCCCATTGAGTGGCATGTTCTACTCCGTATTGGATTTTTACAGGCAAATGTCCGCCGAGTTGTGCATATAGATACTTGTGGTGCAACAGCATGTTTTTTGTATAAATATTGTCGGTAAACCATCCGTGCACTATAGCTCCCCTAATTTCAAGCAATCCGAAAGTGTACGGCACAGTTGTAAAACGTTCTATACCCAAAGAGATTTTGGGCATCGGGCGTGAGTTTTTAGAAAAAATCATTCCTCCTAAAGATAAAGAAGGGTCTTGGTTGCCGATAATCTCTTCGCGTGCTCCAATATTAAGTTCGAATGCTTTGTATCTTGTTTTTATAAAATACTCATGAGGTCTGTATATTGTTGAGAATTTATCATTCCCTAAAATAAGACTGAATGTGTATCCGTAATCCCAGTTTTTCTCGGGTCTGGAATACTCTTTTGATATTTCTCCCATGATTTTTAGTTCATGAGGAGAGTGTGTAACCAAACCATAACGATTGCTTTGTAGCCAGAAAGGAGATAATTTCCCACTTGCACTCAAGGCAGATACAGAGACCTCGTATCTTGCCGTATCTGTTTGTGCATCTGTTGTAAAAGGGAAGGAGAAGAATAATATTATGATAACGTATATTTTATGAAATCGTTGTAGAAACTTCATTTCTTTAAACTCTTATTCGATGTTTTGTACAAAGGAATAAAAAATTACGGTTCGAAGCACCAAAAATCATTTAATATTTCGGTTGTTGTTTCACCAAAGCCGATATATCCTTTGTTGTTGATTGTAAAGCTTATGGCATTTTCACGACCTTTACCCGGAACAGTTCCGCAATAGTACCATACATTCAAAGTTGGGTCGTATTCTGAAATATCAGTATAAAGCTTTCCCGTAGATAGTTCACCGCCAAAGAGCCTGCCGGAAGAAACAAAAAATCTGTCTTTTACACAAAGAGCGACACCATTTACTCTGCCTTTGTCGGGCATGCTTTTGAGCCGTTTCCAAGAGTTGGTGTCAGGATAATACTCCCACCAATCGTTATAGTTTTTGGTATTAAATCCGGTTCCAAAAAAGACTCTCTTTCCATTTGTAGTTACAACACCGCCTACACGAGCATCTCCATTAAACTCTGTAATATTTTTCCATGTGTCATCTTGTGGCGAATATTTCCACATCTCTTTTGTAAATCCAATACCGTTAAATCCAAAACCGACATAAATATTGTTGTCGTGAACAAAACAGATGCAACCATTGGTAGAAGTCCCCGGAAAGTCGGCTTTTTTGCTCCATTTATCTGATTTGGGATTATATTCCCAAAAATCGTTTAGATATCCTATACCTTGGTAAACCGGAACTTCTTCGAACCCAAGACCGACGTACGCCTTGCCGTTAACGCTGGCAGCCACTGCTTTAACTCTGGCTTTCCCGGGAAAGTCTTCTTTTTGTGTCCATCTGTTTTCGGTTGGATTGAATTCCCAGCAATCTTTCAAATATTCCGAGCCTGATTTACTTCTGCCTAAAGCTATGTATCCTTTATCGTTAATAGTGAAAGCGACGGCTGATGCACGACCTCCGTCGGGTAGTCCTGCAACCTGTGTAAAGTGGATTTGTGGATTGATATAATCGGCATACTTATCACACGATAGGAAGATAATTCCAATCAAAAGCAGAAGGATGTTTAGCGTAGAAGACAGATTCATAATTAGTTGAGTTCGTTAGATGTGTAACTTGCCGCAGCATTAGTAAAACGCAACGGGTTACAAAATAGTATATAGTCTCCCCTTATAAATTCAAATTACAATGGGAGAGAATAATTATATCGCTGTAAAACCCATCGGAAAATAAAATTCAAGAAATTCTCTTTGAGTCTTTCCATCATTTTCTTCAAGTTCCAAGCCGTTGCCGCCATGT